>CALCFP010000108.1 GCA_937900725.1 uncultured Bacteroidota bacterium
TTGCTTTATATGGCCGCTGTTGAGAACATTTTAGGCCAGGAATGGATGAACAACAAGATGTTCCGTTTGGGCACAAGCCGTATGGCCAACAACATACTGAAAGACATTGTCAGCATCGAATCTGGCAAGGTTCAGGAAGTCAAGTATTTCTAACAAATTAAGTCTGTATGGCATTCCCGCGGGATCAGAATTATTCTGTCCCGCTTTTTTTGCTCAACCATTTGCCGAATGTAAATCATATCACTATGGACGCAAACGACCAACTTGACAACTTCGAAATAGAGTTATACAAAACCCTGCACTCGTTTTTGCTTGAACACAAAGAGGTTGATCCTGTCAAGCCTGACGCTCCCGACTTGGATGGCATTTGGCTCAAGATCTGCCAATCGTACATACCCGATGGTGTGCGCGAGTTTGCCAAATACCCTATCGCATCGCTCGGCTGGATGATGTACACAGGAATGGCGCTTGCCCGTTTTTGGGATATAGACTGGGCTACATACAGCGCCAACCCCGACCTTTATCTGTATCTGCGCGACAAACGTGGCTTTGACCATATGGACGAGTACATTAGCGAGGAGGTGCTTGGCCTTGCCGATGCCGATGCCCAAAAGTTGCAAAAACTGGTTGAATCAGTGGCAGAACTGGCCCATAATGCCCTTCTTAAGGAAGGGTTTGAGCCTTGCACCCAAATTGCATTTCTGGCCTTTGTCCGCACCCTGCACCAAATGTACCTTGCAGGCTTGGCCGTTCAACTGCTGCGAATGGGCTACAAAATGCGCAAGTTGTAGTGGCATAGGCGTTTGCTGAAAGACAACCTGTCTTATTGGAATACATTGTCTTGTATGGTGTCGTCATACCTTTGTTTTTTACCATATCTCTAAACAACTTGCCGCCAATGACGGCAACCATTTTTTTTGCAAAAAAAAAGCCACAATTAAGTGGCTCCATATGTTGAAATCATTTTTCGAATCAATAGTTCTGTACAAACGAAACCACTGCGGCGGCGCAGCCTTCCTTGCCCTCGGCAAACGAAAGCGACAGATAATAGACCTGTGTCTTTGAGCAGAAAAAGTCGAAACTGTCATACGACATTCCGTCCGACTCGTCGTAGTTGCTTCCGTAGAACTTGGTGAAATCGTACAATTTCAGCACTATTTGGTCAGTGCAGGCTGAATCGGCCTTTACTGAAAAACGGTAGTGAGTGCCTTTATTTAGCAGAATTGAGAACTCCTCTTTCTTTTTCTTTGCATTGGCAATTGGTTCAAGACGTACACGGAAATCTTTCAGATAAGTGGATTTGCCGACAACGTCTTTCATTACCTCGTCTTTCAATGCCAAGCCGCATTGTGCCGACGATTGTTTGGTGCATAAGCATATAGCCAGACACACTAAAAGTGCCGTTGCCATAATCTTTTTTATTGCATCAAAAACATTCATTGTGCGGATTTGCATATCAATGCAAAGTTAAAAAAAGTTTTAAGTTTAAATATTCCGATTGAAAGTTTAAAGTTGCTATTTGAAATGTAAAATTAGATATAAGCCATAAGGCGAATTGTCGCTATCAAGTGTTATCTGCGTTTATGTGCTACCGTCCATTACGACGATTCTTTCTTTCAAAGCCCCGTTATCCTCTTGATGTCGTTTAGTTTGTTCAATGCTTCTACAGGAGTCAGATTGTCGATGTCGATATTCTTTATCTGGTCCCTAATCTCTTTCAGTACGGGGTCGTCGAGTTGGAAGAAACTCAATTGCAGACCTTCGTTGCTGCCGATTTTTTCGACGTCGGGTTCAGAGTTGCGGCGTGATTTCTCGAGGTCGGCAAGAATCTTTTCGGCTCTGTTGACTACACTTTTGGGCATTCCTGCCATTCGTGCCACGTGTATGCCGAAACTGTGGTTGCTGCCGCCAGGAACCAGTTTGCGCAGGAATAGCACCTTCTTGTCCACTTCACGCACCGATACGTTGAAATTCTTGACCCGTTCAAAAGAGTTCGCCATCTCGTTCAGTTCGTGGTAGTGGGTTGCAAACAGGGTTTTTGCCTTGTATTTAGGGTGTTCGTGGATGTATTCCACAATAGCCCAGGCGATGCTTATGCCGTCGTATGTCGATGTTCCGCGTCCAAGTTCGTCGAGCAGGACGAGGCTTCGTTCGCTTATGTTGTTCAGGATGCTTGCCGCTTCGTTCATTTCAACCATAAAGGTCGATTCGCCCACCGATATGTTGTCCGATGCTCCTACACGTGTAAATACGCGGTCGATATAGCCTATGTGCGCCGATTGCGCGGGCACATACGAGCCAATCTGTGCCAGCAGCACAATGAGTGCGGTCTGGCGCAGCAGAGCCGATTTGCCAGCCATATTCGGGCCTGTGATGATGATTATCTGCTGGTCGTCGTCGTTCAGTGTGACGTCGTTTGAAACATATTCCTCGCCAGGCTGCATCTGTGTCTCAATCACAGGGTGGCGGCCTTGCTTTATCTCAAATGTGCGGCTGTCGTCAACAGTCGGGCGGCAGTAGTCGTGCAGTTGTGCGGTGGTTGCAAACGATAGCAGGCAGTCTATCTTCGACAGCAGGCTTGAGTCCAGTTGGACAGCGCTCACAAATTCCGATACGGCGAAGATCAAGTCGTTGTAGATTTTTTGCTCAAGGGCCAGAATCTTCTCGTCGGCGCCCAGTATCTTTTCTTCGTACTCTTTCAGTTCGGGTGTGATGTAGCGTTCGGCATTGGCCAGCGTCTGTTTGCGGATCCAGTCTTCAGGCACCTTGTCCTTATGCGTGTTGCGAACTTCAATGTAGTATCCGAATACGTTGTTGAAACTTATTTTCAGCGACGGAATGCCAGTGTTTATGCTTTCTTTTTGCTGAAGTTCAATAAGATAGTCTTTGCCAGAATATGATATTTGCCTCAGTTCGTCAAGTTCGGCGTTTACGCCGCTGTTGATTACTCCCCCCTTTGCCACTTGTACGGGCGGGTCAATGCAAATTTCCCTTTCAATGCGTTGGCATACCGAGGTGCAGGGGTTCAGTTGCTCGCCAATGACTTGAAGCGCAGGCACATCCGATGTCTCGCAAATCTGTTTTATAGGGACAATGGCCTTGAGCGCGTTTTTGAGCGCAAGCATTTCGCGAGGGTTTATGCGTCCCATCGTAACCTTGCTGATAAGCCGTTCCAGGTCTCCTACGTTTTTCAGTTCGTTTTCGATGCTTTGCTTAATGTTGGCATTCTCTATAAAGTAAGTGGCAATCTGCTGCCGTTCGTTTATGGCGGTCACGTTTTTCAGTGGAAGCGACATCCAGCGTTTCAGCATACGCGAGCCCATAGGAGTGAGGGTGTTGTCTATAATGTCGATGAGGCTGTGCCCGTCCTCGTTCAGCGGGCTGAACACTTCAAGGTTGCGGAAGGTGAAACGGTCAATCCATACAAATTCGTCTTCAGCAATGCGTCGGATGCCTGTAATGTTGCTTATTTGCGTATGCTGCGTAATGTCAAGGTAATATAGCACTGAGCCTGCGGCAATGGTGCCTAGCGTGAGTTTGTCGATGCCAAAACCTTTGAGCGACTGCGTCTGGAAATGTTTAAGCAGGCGGTCGGTTGCGGCCTGTTCAGAGTACACCCATTCGTCGATGGCATATATGTAGAATCCCATCCCGAAACATTCCTGAAACTGGTCTTTAGTGCCGCGTTTGTATAGCACTTCCTTTGGGCGGAAACTCTGAATCAGTTTGTTGATATAGTCGATGCCGCCTTCGGCAACGTAGAATTCGCCAGTTGAGATGTCAAGGAACGACACTCCGCCTTGTCTCTTTTCAATATATACTGATGCAAGGAAATTGTTCTCCTTGTTTTCAAGGATGTTGTCGTTTGTCGACACGCCAGGTGTGACCAGTTCAATTATGCCGCGTTTGACAAGCGTTTTGCATAGTTTCGGGTCTTCGAGTTGTTCGCAGATGGCCACACGTTGGCCTGCACGTACAAGTTTTGGCAGATAGGTGTCGAGCGCGTGGTACGGGAATCCTGCCAAGTCGATGGCTGATGCGTAGCCGTTGCCGCGTTTGGGAAGCGTGATGTTCAGTATTTTCGAAGTCTTGACGGCGTCCTCCCCAAAAGTTTCGTAAAAGTCGCCCACTCTGAACAGCAGGATTGCGTCAGGGTGTTTGGCTTTTATCTGGTTGTATTGGTCCATTAGCGGTGTCTTGGACGATGATGCTTTTTCCTTGCTCTCTTTTTGTAGAATTTTTTGAGTATTGCAAATCTAACCATTACGATGTTAATTGGCTTTCGCCGTTGCTGTCATTTTATGAACGGTTTTTAACAATTGGCAGCAAGTGTGCGGGCAAAAAAAAGAGGATGCCGATTG
>CALCFP010000109.1 GCA_937900725.1 uncultured Bacteroidota bacterium
TGTTCAACGGCACAAAGCCAATGGAAAAGGACGACAAGGGTGTATGGTCGATAACCGTAAAACCTGAAGTGCCAGATATCTATCCATACGCTTTCCAAATTGACGGCACACAAGTGGCCGACCCTAACAATATGCACATGTTCCCTAACGAGAACTTCAAGTACAGCCTTGTAGATGTTCGTGGCGAGGCACCATCAATGCAAGACATACAAGATGTCGAGCACGGCACAGTATCATACAGATACTATCATTCAACCACTTACGGATTCGACCGTCCAATGTGCGTCTACACTCCTGCGGGCTACAATCCAGCATCTGACGAGACTTATCCTGTGCTATATCTAATCCATGGAATGACAGACACTTACGAGACTTGGTTCAAGGTTGGCCAAATGAACAACATTATGGACAACCTTATAGCGCAAGGACTTTCAAAGAAGATGATTGTTGTGATGCCATACGCAAATCCAAATCCTGAAATGAGCATGCGCAACATGCAATCAAATGCCAACATAATGGGCACCGACAACTTCGTAAAGGAAATCCTTAACGATGTCATTCCTTATGTTGAATCGAACTTCAAGGTCAAGACCGATGCCGATAACCGTGCCATTGCAGGCTTCTCTCTTGGTGGCCGCCAGACTCTTGCAACAGGATTCGGCAATCCTGACAAGTTCCATTGGGTTGCGGCATTCGCTCCTGCCATTTTCGGCGAAGAGTATAACACCAACTTCGACAATGGCACCTACGCAGCTCCTGCAGAGTTGAAGAAACAACTGAAACTTATGCAGTTATGCTGTGGCACTGAGGATTTCCTTGTTGCCGCATCACGTGGCCTCGACCAATCACTTACCGATAAGGGAATTGAGCATAAAACATATTTCCCCGGTGGCGGACATACTTGGATGAACTGCCGTGACTATCTTGAATTGACAGTCAAGCAGTTGTTCAAGTAACAATTGTCAAACACATACAAAAAAGCCACAGTTGCATTGCAACTGTGGCTTTTTTGCTAGTATGCTTCTACTCTACTTGAACAGTTTCTGCGCAAAATCGGCAAGCGACTTACGCCATGGCTGCCATTCGTGATCTCCGGCAAATGAATTGAACTGCACGTTGACGCCAGCCTGCTTCATTTTTTCGGCAATTGCCTTGTTGTATGTGATTCGCGGGTCTTGCTCACCACAACTGATGTAGAACACGTCGTGTTGCTCGTTGAATGTCTTTGTGTCAGACAATATTCCAGGACATTCCTTTTCAAGGTCGAAGTTTGCCGCTCCGGCAATCCC
>CALCFP010000110.1 GCA_937900725.1 uncultured Bacteroidota bacterium
AAACAATGACATTCTTTGTGGCGCAATCGGAAACCAACTCTGGCAACTCTGGCAGACGTTGCTTGTTTACAATTACGCAATCCAATGCGTTGCATACGCTGACTCGGCGTGTCTTGGCATTGAAAATGATTCGCCGGCCCATATCAATATTGCCAAATTCATCGAAATATGTATGGCAGATGCCCGCACCTGTCTCTATCACAGGTACGAGTGAATTTTCACGTACGAAATTTATCAAGCCCTTGCCACCGCGTGGAATTATCAAGTCGACATATTGTGTGGCCTTAAGCAACTGTGCTGTCTCGATATGACCTGCAGGCAACAAGGCAAGCGTATTTTCATCAATTCCGTGCTTGCGCAACACTTCCTTTATTATGCTGACTCCCAATTGATTTGAATCATAGGCATTTGAACCGCCTTTAAGTATGCAGGCATTGCCTGACTTGAGACAAAGAGAGAACACATCGTAAGTCACATTTGGACGCGCTTCGTAAATGATGCCGATAACTCCCAATGGCACAGTGACTTTTTTCAGCCTCAACCCGTTTGGCAACGTCTTTTCTTCAAGAGTCTGCCCAACAGGATATGGCAAACGCGCGACATTGCGCATATCGCCTGCAATGTCGGCAATACGTTTTTCAGTCAGTTGCAGACGGTCGTAAACAGGGTCGGCAGGGTCCATGCGGCTCAAATCCTTGGCGTTTGCCTCAAGAATCTCGGCAGTACGCGCCACAATGGTATCGGCTACATCAAGCAGCACTTCATTAATCTTGCTCTCATCTATGAAAACCAATTTGCGACTTGCCGCAAGTACGTCGCTAAATATTTGTGTACAATCCATATTGTCAATTATTTACGTAAATCAAAATTCATCAAGGACCAAATAGTCGTAGTGGACAAATGGCCGGTTTTGTTTCTTGCCCATACACTCGGCAACGGTTTGAGAGTCGTACATTGCCTTCCCGATTCCAATCTTCTGGTTATCAGGTCCGAATATGCCGACAATGTCACCTTTTTCGAACGTTCCATCAACACCAATTATGCCTATGAAAAGCAAACTTGTAGCCTTTTCGCCAATCAGCGCATCCATAGCACCCTGATTGACTGTTACATACCCCTTTGTAAAGGATTGTGAGTGAGCCAACCACTTTTTAACGCTTGTTGTCTTGCTATGTGGCATAAAATGAGTAAAATCCTTCAGTTTATTGTCGATAATGTCGAGCAGAACATTGTCGCGAGTGCCATTTGCAATGAACACGTTTATGCCTTCGCTGGCGATTTTTGCTGCAATGGAACATTTGGTGAGCATACCTCCACGACCGAATCCCGACTTTGTGGGTGCGATATATTTTTGCAGCGAAGAGAATCCGGTGTCTATTTCACGAATCAGTTCTGAACCTTCCTTGTCGGGTGCGCCGGTATAGACACCATCAATATTGGACAAAATGAAAAGCGAATCGCAGTTCATCATTGACGCCATCAAACCCGAAAGTTCATCATTGTCGGTAAACATAAGCTCGGTAACCGATATTGTGTCGTTTTCATTCACTATAGGGATGACGTTGTTCTCAAGCATCGTGCTGATGCAGTTTTTCATATTGAGATAGTGCCTGCGGTCGCTGAAATTTTCCTTTGTAGTCAGCACCTGGGCGCATTGCAGACCTTGCTCACTAAACAATTGTGTGTATAGCGACATCAGTTTAACTTGACCAACTGCGGCCCAAAGCTGTTTGGCGGCGACAAGTTCAGTCTTCTTTGAAACCGACACCTGTCCGCGTCCTGCGGCCACTGCTCCGGATGACACGACAATCACCTCGGTTCCGTTCTTTATCAAGCCTGAAATCTGGCCAACCAAATGCGAGATACGGGCCTCGTTGAGCGACCCGTCTGATTGGGCGAGCACGTTGCTACCAATTTTGATTGCTATGCGTTTGAATTTATTCTGCATTTTCATTATCAGTTTCTGTTTGTTCTTCTGTTTGTCCTTCCGTTTCTTCATTGTTTTCCGATGGTTCTTCCTCATCGTCAAGTTCTATGACGTTACCATCCTCGTCAACCACTTGCTCATCTTCTTCGACAACAGCACCGGTTTGTATGTGTTTCATGAAATCGTTCTTTTTCTTGTTTTCAGCAAGCATAAACATATATGAGGCCTCGCCTTTCTTTGCTGGCAACTTGCGGTCGGCACCCTTGATACTGTGGATGATATCATTGAATCCCTTGTCGGAACTCAGCACCTGCATAAACCCGCGTTTGTAACTGAAGAAGTACCACAAATCGGGCGTGACTTCAATGTAAAGTGTCATCGCATCGCTGCTGCGCTTGCGTTCCACCTCAAATATACCCTTGACCTTCTTGTTGACTTGCGTTCCGCCTAAATTGGCTATGCCTAAATCGCCTACACTTTGCCAGCAATTGACTTTTTTGTTCCACGTCATACGTAATTCGGAGAACATGAATGCCGTGTTGAGTGGCTCAGGAATAATCTTGAGTGAACCAAAAATACGTTGTTCGCGGAACATCTCTGACGCTGGAGCCGAACCCAATATCGACCTTACACCCTTGGTGTAGATATTGCTTATCAGACTCGATGGGCTCAATGTCTCAGTTGCCTTTATGGTATCTGCTATCTTCTTCAAAACTTCGGCTGGCAAATAGAAATCGAGTGTGGTTATCATATCGAGCAGATACTTGTCGGCATCAATGTCATAACTTGTAGTTCCCTTGTTGACTATCTTGACACGGCCCAATTTGGCGACAAGGTTGATATCGCCATCAGAATTGATTGTGCAGCCATTCTTATTAATAGAGATATAGTTATCCAAACTATCGACATTGGCAATGCGATCTTTCGTACTTACTTCGTAGGCATTGTCCTTCTTGTTGAAATGAAGATATCCCGTTGCCGTTGCCACTGGCACGTTGCTGTACCACTTACGAGGCGAAAGGAACGCAGGGTAAACGTGTACAGTATCGGTTGCCATCATTCCGCCTAAAGCAAGGAATTCTCCGCCCACGCTCATAGGTTGTTCATCGATAGGTATATACACATCGCTCGGATCAATTTCAGAATCAAACTTAATCCAACTTTCTGCCGTACTGCAACCATGATGCATCTTTGCTCCGCCAATGTAGTGCAGGAATTGTTTGCGAGCCTCCATCCTGACTTGTCCCTGATAACTGAATTCAGGCGACAGGCTGAAATCCTCGCTGGCAACAATCTTGCCATTGGCGTAAGTCTGTCCAGTAGAATCGACTGCAATAGGGTCGAAACTTATATACTCTACCGTTCCGTCAGATTCGGTGTAAGTGTAGTCTCCATGTCCATAATACCTGTTACGCGAACTTACATCTACTCCAACCTTGACAAACTTGTGGTATTTGTTTTCGGTATCGGCAAGCAACTCGGCATTGGTCAAAGTCTTCATCTTGGCCATTGGCAATACCGTAACTTCACCTTCATTTGGGTAGATATAGGCATCGGCTACCGCAATCAATTCAACCTTATGGGCCATAATGGTATTGGTATTCAAATCGAAATCAGCCACTGGCGATACCCAATTGAGCGAATCCTGCCCCTTGTGGACAGACAGGAACAACGAGCCCTTTGGTACATTGGCGCTGGTTTCTGGCATAACCTTCTTGACCTTTCCATTGTCGTAAGTATGTGTGGCGTTGGCCGAAGCAAACTGCAACTGTTTGTCGAGCATCTTCCACGAGAATGTCTCAACCCAACCTGCATAAAGATTTTCTGGGAAATTGACACGGGAATCGCCTATATTAGACTTGAATGTCGCCTTTTTACCAATCATATCGACATTAGCCTCAACATTTTCCGTGGCAAGTGCAAGACTGTCTGACATGGAGGATGCTATTTCAAGCCGTGCATTTGCACTGCTGTAACTTGTATGCTTGAAATCGAACCGTGCCGATGCTAGTTTTGCATCGAAAAGTTCAGTCGAGCCATTGCCGTCGATGGATTTCCCGTGATAATTCAACTTGCCGTGGAAAGCGCCTTCGCTACCATACATACGCAATGGCTGTCCGATGTCATTCATTGCAAGCAAATCCTTGTATGGTTCCCAATGGACCTTCACCTTTGTACCTAAGACATCGGTATGGACACCTTGCTTTTCAGCAATACTCAAGGCAGATGTTATGCCGTTGGTTGAATCTGGGAAGAACACAAAGTCACGTGATACCATTTTTGCATTGGCAAAATCAACCTCGCCATCGCCACGCAAGCCCATATTGCTCAGCCAAACGCTGTTGTTGAACCTGCCCTTTTCACGATAAACCGGATAGCCATTGTTTGGCGTAATCTCAACAAAACCCAACGAATTATCCTCTTGGAGCACAAGTTTTTGCTTAATAATCGGGAAAATATCGGCCGAATGCAGTTCGCCAACAAAGCCCATGCCATCGGTAGAGAAACTGTTCAAACTGTCGATTGTGTACGGATAAACCTGAAAAAAGAAATTGTCACGAGTGTACTTGCCATCCTGAATATCAGGATCGTCGTAATAGACGTATGAATCTTTTTCACTGGCAAAAATTGGATACTGCAACAGATTCTTTCTGCCAGACTTGTTGTCGGGCTCATCAATCTTAAGTTTTCCTGTAATGCTCTCAATTGTACTTTGGACATTTGCTAACATCTGACGTCCTTGACCGTCTAATCCGGCCTTGACCCTTATGTTAAGCGAATCAACTTCGTTCAACTCCACCATAAATTCGTCGTAGTTGAATTTGAAATTGCGCCCATGAAACGTGAACAGACCTGCATCGATAGTGCCTCCAAAATCGAAACTCATATTTCGCTTCACAAGAATTTCCTGATTGCTTGGAAAAAACACAACATTCTGACGCTCACTCACATTGACAACAGGTACTCCCTGAATGGCCAAGTCCATATTTTTCAAGTTTAACACAGCATTGGTGGCTCCTGAAGTGGTCTGGGACTCGAAACTAATTAGGTCATAGTCAATCTTCTCAACAATGCAGTCGAGGTACCGATAAAGTTTTGGCTTGATACGGCACATCTCAGTTTTTGTGTTATAGTCAACTATACCTTTGTACGTCAAGCCAATAAGCAAACGCTTTGTGTTAACCATTCCCATTTTTATATGACGCGAAAAATCTTCGGCAGAAAATTCCTCCTCGCCATATTTACGCACATAACTACGCAACATAATGTACGGATGAACATCTTCCAAGCCCTGGTCCTCATAATAACGTTCGGCGCTGAAATAGTTTTCTGACTCAAATGTAGCCGTACTAATACTACTGCCTATGATATTCGTGAAATAGATTTTAGAGTCATTCATCTTCCAACTCAAAAGTCCGAAGTTCATTTCCATATTGTGATAAGAGTCATAATACGGGCTTCGTGACATATTTTCTGGACTATTGTCACGTATCAGACTGAATTCCTTCTTGTTATCAGCGTACTTAAACTGAAGTCCAGGATGATAAATTGAATCAGTATCAATATAAAGACTAATCTTTGCGTTTGCCGACGTTATTGCATCACGCTTAATGCCAAAATACTCTGAACTGGCCTGCATAAACAACTGCTTTTTCAGCAAAGTGTCGCCATGCTCGTTCACATATTCAATATCGCGGAATACCGAAACCGTAGCCAAATCATCACTTGTGCCAGTTCCGGCCACCTTGTCACCTACAATTGTGAAACCACCCTCATAGTTGATATCAGGAAATATGTCATCAATCTCAAACGTCTTTTCGTTGCTTCGGAACTGGGGATATGATGAGGTGCCTGACCTATTCGTTTCCATAACTTTGTCAGAAAGCGTTCCTTCCAATGGATATCCAAAATATCCCAAATGATAGAATATCACATTATCAATATTATACGACGATTTTGTCAACAGAATCGAGTATGAATCTATTTCGGCCCACGATGTGTCGCGCGAAATACCTGCCTTGTCCCAATAGACTGTGGCATTGCCTCCCTGCCAACGGTTCGAGATTGGGTTGTAGATGCCCTTTGTGTCATAGATGACGATGCTATCCTTGCGCACCTTGCAAGTAAGGTCGAGCGAGTTGAAATAATAGCACATCGTATCATTTATCTTATTGATTTCAAAATGGTTGTTACTACTATACCAACGCATGCTGCCATTGACGTAAATTGACTTGTCGCGAAGCATATAGATGATACTGACAATGTACTTGTCGATATCGGCAAGTTTCATCGACTTGTCGTAAACTATTGTATTTAAGCCATCGACCCACTCTTTGTAGTTACCCTGGCCCGTCATGTCGTTTTGGCAAAAAACAAGCAAGGCATTCATGTAATCGAAAATATGCGGAAAATTTCGCGCCCTGCGGGCCACCATCTGATTCGTCAACTCGTAGATTTTTTGCTGTTGCTCCTCAGTAAACGCACCTCCGTGCCAATATGGCGCCAATTCGGCCAACAGTTGCTTGCCGACTTCGTAATTGGCATCGGATTTCGAGAAGAACACCTTCAGTTCGTCCATAAACTTGTATGGTTCTGGCGTGAACGATGTTGTCGATTGCGCTTGAATGTTGAAAGTAAGCGAAACTAAAAAAACTATTATCGGCAGGATTCTTCTCATCTGTTTGTCATTACTGTTTTTACTTGCTGAATTTTGCTGACACCCACTCGTCGCGTTCAATGAATTTCACGAAATTCAGGCCGAGCGCCTGTGCCTTATCTTTAATAATGCTGAGGTCCGACTTGTAAAATCCGCTCAAGCACAATATGCCGTTAGCATTCAGCGATTTGGCGTAAGTAGGCATCTGGTCGAG
>CALCFP010000111.1 GCA_937900725.1 uncultured Bacteroidota bacterium
TTGAGGAAAAAGGTTACAAAATCTGTGGGAATCCACGCTGTTGCTATGTGGACGGGGCGTGGAATCAGGAAGACCCAGAAAAATGGTTGACTGTGATTCAAGTTCCTGTTGAGTAGGAAACATTTTACGCAATCCAAGCCATCTTGAAGGTAGCTTGTTTTTGTTTATGCACATAATTGTCCACTAGTTCGCATCGATATATTAAAAAACTTACATTTGTTATCGGCTAACAAAATAGTGTTCAAATGAATATGCTATCCTTGGTAATCATATTTTTGGTTGCAATGTCTGTAATATGTCTAATATGGCTTCTGAAGGACGATGCACCTAAATCTTCGTCTTCTTCACTTATATTGACAATAGAATTGGAAGAAGCTCTCAAAAACGGGATGCCCCCAAAAGAACCATTGGCTGATGGCGAACAACTGATACTTGATTTTCCAACGCCTATCACAAAATACAAAGAAGGACGTGTTGATGTAATGCAAATGATATCGGAACAATATACTATTCATCGCATTGTAGTCACTCCAAACGATATGGTCAAGTTTTATGAAAGTCGATATGGAAAGATGGATAAAGTACACGTCATACCATTAGGCAATCTTGACATTGAGTATTTCTTCAATCATCATAGATGGAATGACTACAATACCATTGTATTCAGCAACAATGCCAAGGCATTTCTATGCGTGACATATCATCTCGTGCTAAACGGAAATAACAAATATTGGATACCAAGTAGAATGAAGAAATTGCGTGACATTTTAAACAAAAAGGCATCCGACAAGCGACATGAAGAGAGAAAGGCATTGGCAGAATCTCGTGACCCTGATGAAATAATTGATGGAAGCCCTGTTCAATGGAACTCGTTGCCAAACAACCTTTTTTGGTAAGTATATTTCTATTATATGTCGCAACTATTTCTTGCAAAGCAATGATTTAGATAATTTAAATATCGATATTTTTTCTTATGAGTCAAACAGATAACAAGGAGATTTTGGTTAAGTTATTAGTATTGTATAAAAAAGAAGTTAATGGCATCGATTCGTATAATCAGTTTATGGATTATAAAAAAAATAGTTATAGCCTAATGCGTTTTATTGATAAACTGTCATTTTTAATAACTAATAAAAATTGTACTTGTGAAAGTGTTGAGTATAAGACATCAAATAGTTTTGTTTATTCAACATGTCTCTATTCGTGTGTTGCTGTATGTTTGTTGACATTGTTATGGATTTTTTCTCACTCTTCGCGAGGGCATGCAGGGTATGTTATGAGTAAACAATTACATCCTATTTCGTATAGAATTGAACATATATTGGAAATTATAAGCATTGCGTCAATTGTTTTAACTTTTATTGTGTCGAAAATTGATAAAAGAATGATTCGAAAGGAAAAGGTATCTAAAATTAGTTTCGAAACTTATAAGAATAATATAAACTATATGATTTACAAACTAAAAGAAACACCATGGCAAGAAGTGGATAAGATGCTCAAGCAAATGAAAGAAGAAGGCGTTGAATTCCCGAAAGACGTTAATTTTAAAGTGTAGGTGAAGAGCTACAAGCGTTGCTAACAGCTCTTATTACTCCTTACGCCAGTCACTACGTTTATGAAATAAGCCTTTCTTGTTTTTATCAGCCAAAATTATTTTGAAGCAGGAGCAGGCATTCCGAAACTGCCACCAAGTGTCGAAAACCATCAAAAATCGTTCCTCATTGTTTTTTCTGATTTCCTACTGAAAACTTTTGCGCTTTTTGATGAAAGTTTTCAGTAGATATGTTTTGATTATACCAGCCACACACACAACAAAAAAGGCTACCCGAAACGGATAGCCTTTCTTGTATATATCTGTAAAATTATTTTGAAGCAGGAGCAGGAGCTGGCATTCCGAAACCGAAACCGCCACCAAGTGTTGACTTGATTGGGTCGCCCATTTCCGAATCCTCAGCATCATTCTCGTCAAGCTTGAATAGCATGAATTTGTTGGTTTCCTTAGTGTATGGAGTCCATTCGCCACCTTCGGCACCGTTAGGGTCGCTATATTTTGCGAAGTTGGTCCACGCAGTAAGCATAGCCTCTGACAAATCCCAGTCGCCTTGTGTCCAAGGACGCCAGCAATGCTTGAGTGATTTGAACACAAACCATAGGTCTGAAGAGTGGAAAGCACCGCGAAGACGATTTGTGACTTCTGGGTGCTTGCCGTCGTCAGGCAATGGACGGGCAAATTCATAAACATAGCATTTGCTGCCGATGCTGTCGCGGTTCAAGCCAAATGCTGCAATGCCACTTGACATGTCACCCATATCGTCCAATGTGTAGCCCATCATATAAGGAACATTAGCAAGAGTGCCGTCAAGAGCAGCCTCGTCGAAACTTTCTTTTGAAACATAGCCATCAACCATTGGCATAGCGGTGATGCCGCCAAAGTTGCCTGTCGCATTAGAATAGATTGTGCCGACTGTATGCATTACTTCAGTCTCAGCAGCACGCATTTTGGCCAATGTGTTGTAGCCTGCCCAATCCATAATCACTTTAGTGTTGAATTCAGCACGTTGAAGAGCGTTAAGGTTTTCTGGAGCTTGTGGAGCCTTGTAAGCTGCAATCTTTGTCTCAGCAGGACGGTTGCCAAAATTGCCGAAGTTGAAACCAGCAGGCATACGCATTCCGCCACGGCCGCCACCCATGCCGCCAAGACCGCCAGCACTCATGATGACTGCCTTGTGGAATAGGCCACGGGCAAGTGGAGATTCGCAAATTGTGCGAACACTGCCACCACCGGCACTTTGACCGAATATCATTACGTTGTCTGGGTCGCCACCGAATTGTGCGATGTTTTTCTTTACCCATTTCAAAGATTCGATTTGGTCGAGAATTCCATAGTTGCCAGAAACACCATTTTCGCTTTCTGCTGAAAGTTCTGGGTGTGCTAGGAATCCAAATACGCCAAGACGGTAGTTGATTGTTACAAGAACAACGTCTTTAGCGCCCCATTCTTGGCCATCAAATTCTGGCTCTGTACCAAAACCTTCACGATAGCCACCACCATGAATCCAAACTGCAACTGGGAGTTTTGCATCAACATCGCCTGATGCTTTTGTCCAAACGTTCAAATAGAGGCAATCTTCAGAAAAAGGCGCTTCATCGCCATAGCCCCATTCAGTGTAGTAACCACCTTTATACTGAATGTGCTGGTAACTTGGGTTGGCAAAACGGTCGCAAACCTTGACACCTTCCCAAGGCTTAACTGGCTGTGGAGCCTTCCAACGCAAGTCGCCGATAGGAGCGTCTGCGTATGGTATGCCACGATAAACAACTACGCCGTCGGTCTCGGTATTTACACCTTGAACCTGGCCACCTTCAATTGTCAACACTGGATTGTTGTTGACATTGCTGTCGGTTGCAGTCTGGCAACTGACCATTGTCAGTGCGAGCAACCCAAAGAGAATAGGTTTTCTCATTTTCTGATAAATTAAAGTTGTTATTAAATAGTATATAGTAAATAGGCAAGGCCTTGTGAGCCTTGCCTATCGCCATTTATTTCACTTCAAAGTCGAACGACTTCAAATCCTTGTCAAGTGATGATGAACCGTAAAGAATCTGATACTTGCCAGGACGAACTGAAAGTTCATCTATTGTAGCATCGTAATATTCAAACGATTCGCCGTTCAACTTGATGCTTGCGGTTGCTGTTTCACCAGCCTTTACCTTTATCTTGCTGAATCCCTTGAGTGACTTGATTGGTGCTTCAGGATAGTCAAGAGCCTTGACGTAAACCTGAACAATCTCTTCGCCGTCACGACTGCCTGTGTTTGTAACAGGAATAGTAACTGTCACATTGCCGTCTTTATTCATCTCGTTGGCTGAAATCTTGCCTTCGCCATATTCAAATGTGGTGTATGACAGACCGTAGCCGAATGCATAGAGTGGAGTGCCCTTGAAGTACTTATAGGTACGGTTTTCCATACTGTAGTCGAGGAAGTCAGGCAGATCGTTGTTTGAAGCGTAGAATGTAACTGGCAACTTGCCTGATGGGTTGAAGTCGCCGAACAAGACGTCAGCCAATGCCTTGGCACCGCCTTGGCCAGCATACCAAGCCTGAAGCAAGCCATCAATCTGGTCTTCGATAGTAGCAAATGCGATAGCAGAACCTGAGCAGTTTACAAATACTACAGGCTTGCCAGTTTCGTGCATAGCCTTAACAAGACGCTGTTGTACGACTGGCAGTTCAATGTCGGCCTTGTCACCGCCTTCGCCTTCGAGTTGTGCTGAGATACCGCCAATTACAACAATCACGTCAGCATCTTTTGCCATTTCCTTCTCTTCGGCAAAATCAGCATACTTGCGCTGGCAGAAATCGGCACGTAGCATAGCGAATGGGCCCTTGCCACGTTTGTACTCGATAAGGATGTCGTATGTCTGGCCTTCCTTTACGTCGAATGTCTTGTATTGAACACCACGACGGCCGAAACCGAATCCGAAACCGCCACGTCCCATACCTGGCTTTGCATCCTCGACAACCTTGCCGTTAACCTTGAACAGGTAGCCGTTGTCAGAAGATATGGTGTAACTCATCTGGCCAGAGAATGTAGCCTTATATTGACCAGAAATTCTTACAGACAAAGTGTCGGTGCTGATGCCTTCAGCAAATCCATAAGCGCCGAAAGTGCTGAAATTGATTGTGTTGTAGTCGCCAGTAACGTCAGGATTGCCTTCAAGTTCGTTGTTGTTGAAGAATTCAACCTTCACGCCCTTGCCTTCGTTGAAGTCGCCAAGGTGATAGATGGTATTGTACTCGTCAGTCAGTTCGCAAGCCTTTGAGTAAACGACATTTGCGTTAGGAACAGCATTCTTGATGCCTTCAAGCAAAGAGTGGGTGTGTTCCTTTGTAGGAGTACCGCCATAGTTGCCGTTAAGCATTGACGCGTCGTCGGCATTTGGTCCGAATACGGCAATGTTCTTCAAATCCTTCGACAATGGCAAAACGCCGTTGTTTTTCAAAAGCACAATGCTTTCCTGTGCCATTTTGCGGTTAAGCTCCCGGTGCTTTTCACAGCAAATAACGTCGTACGGGATTTTGTCGT
>CALCFP010000112.1 GCA_937900725.1 uncultured Bacteroidota bacterium
TAAAGGAACTCATTGATGAAAGCGCCGATTTGAAGAAACAGTCCGAGCAGTTTATGGCTGATAAATGTGCACAGGTCAAGGATAGCCTGATTTCAAAGGCAACTGAGAAGAACGGCACTAAACTGATGGTGCTACGCGGAGAGTTCAGCGCAGACGTTGTCAAGACAATAGCATTCCAGTTGCGCGGACAACTCACAGGCAAGTTCGCATTTTTGGCAGGAACCAATGTCGATGGCAAGCCGTTGTTGACAGTGATGCTGTCTGACGAGTCTGTTGCATCAGGCTTGAATGCAACCAATATGATTCGTGCCGTTGCCAAGGAAATCCAAGGCGGTGGCGGTGGTCAGCCATTCTTTGCAACCGCAGGTGGCAAGAACGCATCGGGGCTTGACAAGGCTGTAGATATGTTGGTTGAAATGATTTGATGGAATCAATTGATTGATAGAAAAGGCGGAAGCGTAAACTTCCGCCTTTTTGTTTGAAAATATGGTAATGACAAATTACCCAATAAATGTCATAAGGCAATGCATGAAAAACAAAAAACATTGCCCATTATCACTTTATAACCCAATAAAACTTTGTGTCTTCCTTTGCAAAATAGTGTTAAATTAGGGGTCTGATTTGCCTAAGGGCAAAGAATATTTGTTCGAACACTCAAATTTGACGACCAGTATGTTTGATGAATTTCGTAAGTTGTTGATTGCGTTGCCAATGATATGTTGTATGTCAGTTTCGGCCAGCGATAGCATAATCATATCGTCACAGATAAACATCTACCCATATTTCTTTGATTCCGGACAAGGTGCCGATGGCATTTTGCCTGACGTGCTCAACAATATTTTGGGAAATGTTTACGGTCTTGGTTTCAATACCGAGGTCAGTGGTGAAAAAGAGTCAAATGCTGACGTTATCTTTTTGCCATCTGACGAGCCAATGCCAAGCGGATACGTCAAGCATGAGGTGCCGTTGCAGATAAGTTATGTGATTTGCTTTCGCCGAAACGAGCCTGTGGAATCCATTTACGGTCTGACAGACAAGAAGGTTATAGTCGTCAAGAATGACTATCCGTTTAGCGCACTGTATCGCCACCGTACATCGTATATACTCAATGTCAGCAGTCCAGATGATGCTTTACGCATCTTGTCCGAAGGCTACAACGATTGTGCAATATTACCGTTGTCGGCCGTATCATACATCAAATCGCAGAAAAAATTCAGCAATATCGATTATCTACCAACACCATACATTGTCAAGCCTTTGGCATTGGCGGTCCGCCAAAACGACCGACGCCTTGACAGCACCATTGAGGTGACTTTGAAAGAATCCTTTGAAAATGGCAAGTTTGAGGCAATAAGCAGTCAGTGGATTCATTACAGGGCTAATGTGCAATATGTCGTGTCGGGCTGGATTTACGCAGCGATTATCCTTTTGCTTGTTGTGATTTTTGTCTTGTGTTTGTGGATTAAGACATTGTATGGTGAGGTCAAAGACTCGTCAAGTGAGCAGATACGGGGAATGATACATAACCCGACATCGCCTTTGGTCTTCCCTGCAAACAGCGATTTGCTTCAGAAGATAATGCTCAATGCGCCATTTTGGTTCGTCATCAGCAATCAGGATGGTCACGTAGTCAAGGCTAGCCGTGCATTCCTGCGCAGTGTGGCTCAAATTGACAACATACCCGATAACTGCAAGTGGAACGACCTTGTGGATGTCGATACAGCCGAGCAGTTGATTGATTTTGACAATGTCATCTATTCCGGACAGGCAAATTCAATCATCCGTACCGTTATGTTCAAGTCGGCGTTCTTTGAGGGCGACCGATGGATTGTAAAACATCCGTTCAAGTATGAGGACCGTTCCGAGATTTATATCCTTTCGGCTATCATATCGCCTATTTTCGACACGAACATGTTCTACAATCACCTTACTACCGAGTCGTTTATCCAGGCAATAATTGACACTTCGCAGGATCTCATCTACTTCAAGTCAGTTGACGGAACTTACCTACAAGCCAACAAGTCGTTCTACGATTATTATCAAATGACTGAGCAACAGGTTGTAGGGCATAGCGATATGGAACTCTTTGGTAGCAAACTGTCCGATTGCTATCTGGAATCTGACAAGATAGTCCTTCAGTCAGGCAAGTCTTGGTCTGAGCAGTCATGGCACACTGATGCACAATGCATCGACCACAAGTTCGAGAATCGCAAGATGCCTCTCATCAATACCGAGAACCACATTTTCGGTCTTGTCGGAATTTCTCGCGACATCTCCGACATTGACCGTTACTCTAAACAGGTAAAGGCTCTAAACGACAAGATGGTCGAGTCTGAGAGAATGAAGACGTCGTTTTTGGCCAATTTGGGACATGACATCCGCACGCCAATGAAGTCAATCACGCATTTCTGCGATATGCTTGCGGACATCGACCTTACTTATGATCAACGTATTGAGATAACCGAGAACATCCAAACCAACGGCGACATTCTCACCGATTTGGTCAACGATATGGTCGACTATTCAAAAATTGAGGCAGGAAATGTTCAGATTAAGTATTCGGACTTTAACCTTAATTCAATCATCGCCGATGTCTATAACATTGCCAATGCCAAAAAGATGCAACTCAACAAGGACAATATGTATATCTCTTTGTTGATTGACACCATTGAGGATGATGTAATGATTCGTTCCGATTCGTTCCGATTGAAACAGATTCTGAAAAACATGCTCACCACAATCATCCGCTTTGCCGATACTGAATGCATCTATTTCGGTTACCGAACCACGTCGGACAAGGTGTTTTTCTTTGTGAATGCCGACAGAGGAGAGGAATCTAAGGATGAATTGGAACAATATGCACAGGAGCACGAAAACTACAGCATATCGCTTTCGCAAATTGAAGAATCTTACGGCATTTCAATAATTATTGCTCAGAGCATCATTGAAAAAATGGGTGGCAAACTTTGGGTTGATAACATCAACTCCGGACATCCTAACTTCATGTTTTACATTCCCTATGTCCATGAAAAGGACTTGTCAAGCGTAATGTACGACTCTAAAAATGTTGAGTTCGAGATACCCGATTGGACTGGACATACTATTCTTATTGCTGAAGACGAGGAACTTAACTTTATCTTGTTGCAGGGATTGATGCTTCGTACCAAGGTAAAGGTCATTCGCGCCAAAAACGGTGTCGAGGCTGTTGAGCAATACAAGTCAAACCCAGACATCGAGGTGGTTCTGATGGACGTAAGAATGCCAGAAATGAACGGCCTTGAGGCATCGGAATTGATTCTGAAATACGACAGCAAGGCCGACATAATTGCACAAACGGCATACGCAATACCTGAAGTTTCCGAGCGTTGCGAGCGGATAGGCATCCACAAACTGCTTGAAAAGCCTATCGACCAAGGCGAACTGTTTGCCGAGTGCAACAAGTATATGAAGCGCAAGCAGACTGCCAACGACAACGAACTTATGGATTAGGCTGATTCCCTTAAAACCTGACTACTGTGGACCGCATTGACTTTCTTCGAGCCGAACTCAACAGGCACAATTATCTATATTACGTACAGGCAACGCCTGAAATTGACGATTATCAGTACGACCAGTTGATGAACGAACTGATGGCCCTCGAAAAGGCCAATCCTGACAGGTTCGACCCCGACAGCCCTTCGCAACGTGTCGGCAACGACATAACGCAAGATTTTGTGCAGGTTTATCACAAATACCCGATGCTGTCGTTGGGCAACACCTACAACAGGGCGGAGATTGTTGATTTCGACGACCGTGTCCGCAAGGCATTGGGCCACAATGTGAAATATATCTGCGAACTGAAATATGACGGAGCGTCCATTAGCCTTACATACGAGCACGGACGCCTGGTTCACGCTGTCACGCGTGGCGATGGCGAAAAAGGCGATGATGTGACAGCAAATGTGCGCACAATTAAGTCCGTTCCGTTGAAATTGGCTCCAGGCGACTATCCCGATGTCTTCGAGATTAGGGGCGAGGTGTTGATGCCTCATGCCGTTTTCGACAAATTGAATGAGGAACGTAGTCTTACGGGTGATGCTTTGTTTGCCAATCCACGCAATGCGGCTGCCGGCTCGCTCAAGATGCAGAATTCGGCAATGTGCGCCAAACGCCAACTTGACTGCTGGCTCTACTTCCTTTTTGCCGACCAATTGCCTACCAACTCGCATCGGCAAAATATGGAGTGTTGCCGCAAGTGGGGTTTCAAGGTGCCTACATACGTGGCCGAGTGCAACAATATTGACGAGATTCTTGACTTTATAAACTATTGGGACAAGGAACGCTATAACCTGCCTTTCGACATTGACGGTATTGTAATCAAGGTTGACAGCATCAGCGACCAACACGAGTTGGGAAATACGGCCAAGACGCCACGTTGGGCCATTGCATATAAGTTCAAGGCCGAACAGGTTCAGACCAAACTGCTTTCGGTTTCATTTCAGGTTGGCAGGACAGGCGCAGTGACACCAGTGGCCAATCTTGTGCCAGTCCAGTTGGCGGGCACAACGGTAAAGCGCGCCACACTGCACAATGCCGACATCATCAAGTCGCACGACTTGCACGTTGGCGACACAGTAATGGTTGAAAAAGGCGGCGAGATCATCCCTAAAATAGTAGGTGTCAACACCGACTTGCGTGACGCAGATGCCGTGCCTGTCGAATTTATTGATTGTTGCCCAGAATGTGGCCCTCCGCTTGTACGCAACGACGGCGAATCTGCTTGGTATTGCCCAAACGATTCGGCTTGTCCGCCACAGGTGCGTGGACGAATCATTCACTTTGTCAGCCGCAAGGCGATGAATATTGACACCATAGGTGAAGAAACAATAGACCAGTTGGTTACGGCAGGCG
>CALCFP010000113.1 GCA_937900725.1 uncultured Bacteroidota bacterium
CCTTGGCAAAAATATATAAACGCACAACACCACAATGTTTGTTGTGCATTATTGGCAAAAAAACACGATTAATAACATAATATTCAATACATTTGAACGTTTCAACAACTATGAAAAAACTTATACGCTTAAATTATATTCACCCAAAAGCAAACAAAATGAAGCACAAACTAGCATTATTGGCCGTTTCGGCCTTGTTCATGAGTTGCAATCACGAGCCAAGGACAATTGAAAATCCAGTCTGTTTTGCAAGCAATACCAATGAAGACTACTTCCAGTTGAAAGTGACCCGCGTCGATTTTACCGACACGGCAACTGTCCTCACCTTTCACTTTACAAGTAAAGTGCCAGAATACAAAATGGGCATACCTGCCGAGGCCGTACTTATAGGCGAGAAAGGCAAGGAATATCACACTAAATTCTTCAAGGAAAAGAATTTTGGCGAAAATTTCGGCACCACACCTGAAGGAATGGACCTAACCGTCGGATTTGAGCCAATGCCGACAAGCACGCAGATATTCGACTACTATGAAGGGTTCAACGACAACTATTTCAAGATTGCAGGCATTCACGACTCCGCATATCATGTCCAGCCCCCAAAATATTCGAAAAAGGAACTTGCGGAACTTGACACTTACCGCAAGAACTTTTTCAAAAGTGGCAAGGCCGTGCTGAAGGGCTCACTCGAAGGCTACTCGAGAAATGACGGATACGAAAGCATTACATTCTATTATGATGATTTATTTACTGGAGAACAAACTCCTATAATGGTAGATGTTGACGAAAACGGCAATTTCGAAACAGAGATTACGCTCGACCACCCTAAAGCCATTTGGGGCCGGATTCAAGCATCACTATGGTCAGTAAGCAAATACACGTACCTTGAGCCAGACGACACGCTCACCATAGAAATGCTGTCCGTTTCAAACTATCCGAAAACAGGCCTTTCAAACTTGAACATTTTTTCAACTGCGCACTTGCAGATTTAAGGTCATACCCATACGAAGAATTCTGGAAAGACTTGAAAGAACTAACTTGCGATGAATTTGTTGACAAGATGAATGCACTGCTTGAAAAAGATAAAGAGTACGCCAACCATCTGGCAACCCAATACAATTTTACTGCATTTGAATACCAATATGCGTTATACCACTTGACACTCAGTGGTGCAATAAGCCGTTTTCTTGACTACAGAATGTACACAAGAATGTTCGCAGAAAGAGATTTTTTTTCAATCAAAGAAGAACTAACAACTGATACTGGTGCCACATATCATTCTTTTGATCAAGACGAATACCAATCTTTCTTAGACGAATTATACAATAAAATAACGACAGAAAAATCCAACGAGTTCTTCCGAAACATTCCCGCAAACGACTGTTTCTGGATGAATTGCGCAAGCATTGGAATCATATACAACAGATATAGGTTTGACCCTGCATTTACTAACGGAATAGATGAATTCAAACCATATCCTAATATGTTGCAAAGATTTATTGCGGAAGATTCCATCAAGGCATCAAATGACACTGCACTATTCAAAGGCAATGAACTATCGCTATTTGGGAAAATATGCATACTTCAGAATTTCAAATTCAATATCACAAATCTTATCAATGCAGACAAACGCTTCAAAGAAGAAAAAGACTCGGTGACAACCATGAGCGCCGATTACCTGAAACATTTGAAAGAACTGCTCAACAACGATTTTCTGTATAGCAAGGCTGAACAAATCTACAACGACCTGACTGCCGAGAAATCGCCATTTTATGAACTACCCGACTGCAAAGGCAAAAAAGTCTTGCAAGAGATAACTGCAAAATATCCTGGCAAATATGTATATATCGACTTTTGGTCGACAGGATGCGGGCCTTGCGTGGCAGGAATAAAGAGTTGCCGGAAGAACCACCCGGAACTGATGAAGAACATTCATGACAAGTATGTGCTCGTCTTCATCACCGACGACCCTGAACAATGTTACAAACCGTTCTACGACGAGAATATGGCAGGAAGCGAATCGTACCGCCTATCGCACGACGACTACGCATCTTTGGCCGACATGTTCAAATTCAGTGCCATTCCTCACCACGAAATGGTGACACCCGAAGGCTTGGTTGTCCGCGAAACACCGTCAATGGAAAGCATCGATCCTAAAAATCCGTTGCCGTAATTGTTTCGGCATATTCACAACAAAAATCCCCAGCAGTTTAATACAGTTGGGGATTTTTATTTTTTCTATAGGGGAATACACGATAAGGCAAATTCAAGTCAGCACAATTCAACAATTTTTGTCACATTTGGACATTTAACGGCAATTGATTATGAAAGTATTTGTATCTGGTTGCTATGACATGTTGCATAGCGGACACGTGGCATTTTTCAAGGAAGCCGCGAAATATGGCGATTTGTATGTCGGCATTGGCTCGGATGAGACAATAAGGCGGCTCAAGGGACGTGAGACCATCAATTCGGAGCAGGAACGCCTATATATGGTCAAATCAATAAGACACGTAAAAGATGCATGGATAAACAGCGGTGACGGCATCCTTGACTTTGTCGACGAACTGAAACAACTCAAACCCGACCGCTACGTGGTAAACGAAGACGGACACTCGCCTGCAAAAGCCGAACTGTGCAACGAACTCGGCATTGAATACATTGTGCTGAAGCGTATTCCGGAAGCAGG
>CALCFP010000114.1 GCA_937900725.1 uncultured Bacteroidota bacterium
AGCCAATCTTTTACACGACAAGGCGAATGGAAAAATCCCGTCAGACATCACTTTCAAGACTTACTGCAGTGGAGCGTCGAAGCCAGGCGACTATGCGTTTGCGTGCGAGTATGAGTATATGACTCGCGGAGGTTGGGCTTTCAACGTTGTCAATCCCGAGGATTGGGTGCCAGAAACGCCGTTGAGCGAACAGCAGATGTCGGACTTCAACGCCACCAATCCATTCAACCGACTCGACCAGATGGGGCAACTTCTTGACACGGTGAGTGCCGTCGACCGTTTCAAGGCGAAGATGCTTTTCAAGATTTTGAGGCGTCCGTTGGCCAGGTCGGAGCGGAAACTGCGCAAATATTTGGGCAAGAAGGTCGGCAAGATGCTCGTTGACGAACAGCCCGCATACGTCTTGCCAGAGTTTGAAAAGTGTGCCAACTACGTGCGTTGCGGGCAGACCATCATTCTGAAGCCCGATGCCGAATATCTTAAACGTCATCCGCACAATGCCGACGATATGTTCGAGCATCATATGTACAAGTCGTATTACGAACTGATACGCGCGTACAAATAGTAGATGCTGTATGTGAACAAAAAATGCCTCAATTAGTTGAGGCATTTTTTGTTGTGTTGAATTTGGAATGATTACTGCTTCATCTGCCAGTTTTCCCAGACGAACAGGTCTTTGCCAGCATCGCCCTTGAATACAAAGTAGAGGTCGTGCTTGCCAGTGACGGCATTCAGTTTTGCATTGAACTGCTTGAACGATTCCAAATTTTTTGTAGATGCAATATTCACAGTACCAATCAGTTCGCCGTCTTTTGAGTCAATCCTGACTTCGATTGAGGCATTGTTGGTTGATGCCACGCTGACAGCAATGCTTTTTGCACCGTTGCCGAAATCGACATTGCGGAGCATCAGGTATTCGCCATTGTCGATATTGTTCAGGCAGATGTCTTTCCCGTTGACGACAGTCTTGAGTCCGTATCCCCAGGCCATTGTCGGCGCAGGAACCAGCCTGTACGGGTCGAAAGCGTCGGCAGGCTCAAGCGTGGCATCGTGGAAATAAGGCAGTTCCTGAATGGTGCCGTCGTCGTTGTAGTGCAGTTCTGATGCCGAAACCGAACGGCGTTCGTGGTGAACGTATGTCTCAAGGTGCATCAAGTCGTAATTCAGGCCGAACACGTACGACTTCCCTTTGAATTCGATAATGCCAGGGTGGTTGCCACGAGTGCGTTGCGTGTGATTCATAATGTGGCCTTTATAGGTCCACGGGCCTTCGGGGCTGTCGCTCATAGCATAGCCGATTCCTTCAGGACAGCAAGTTGATGCGAATGCCACATAGTAGTGCCCGTCACGTTTGTAGAACCACGGACCTTCTTGATAATCTTCAATATGTGGATGTGCTACAATGTCACCGCTGTATGAAATCATATCTTCGTTGAGTTTGACGTGATATAGGATTGGGTTGCCCCAATACATATATGCCTGCCCGTCGTCGTCAATCCAGACGGTCGGGTCAATGTCGTACCAATGTTCCTTTTGCCAGACCAGAGGCTCGCCCAGAGGGTCCTTGAATGGTCCGTAAGGAGAGTCGGCAACCAGGACACCGATGCCGTGTCCGTGAAGAGGGCAGTACATATAGAATTTGCCGTTCCGCTCTATCACTTGTTCAGCCCAGGCGCCATTGTCGCGACTGCGCCAGACAAAATCTTTTGTCGATGCCACACTGCCACAGTCGGTCCAATTGACCATATCGGTTGATTTGTAGAGTAGCCAATCGTACATCTCGAAATTGTTGGCAGTGTCTTCGTCGTGTGTGGTGTATAGGAATACGGTGTCGCCATAGACCATCGGGGCAGGGTCGGCCGTGTATTTAGTCTGAATTATCGGATTGTTGACGTTGACATTGAATTTCCACCAGTCGAGGCAGAAGAGTTCGTCGTCGCCACCGCGGAACAGAAGATACACGTCGTGTATGCCACTGACTTTGCCTGTGACATTGCCGTGGAATACTGCATTCTCAGGACCGACTTTAACTTGTGCAATTGGCTTACCACCGATGTTGTCGATGTAGAATTCGATTGTTCCGCCGTTTTTGCAGTTAAGCACTTCAACGGTAGCCAGTTGCGGTTGCTTGTCGCCAAAATCGACATTGCTGATTTTAGTCCAGTCGCCATTGTGGACTGATGTTATGTAGTGACGTCGTCCAGCGTTGCGATCGACCTTTACACCCCAACTGTCTGACATTGTCTCGGCCTCGGTGACTTTGTACGGGTTTAGCGTGCCAATGGGTTTCACTCCTTCTTTTGTGAACGGAATGAAAGGGATGGAGCCGTTGGCATTGAATTCGAATTCCTCAATGCACGTGGCGCGTTTGAATCCGCCACCGTTTGGCAGTGCGCCATTGTGGTAGAACATATAGTTGTGTCCTTTGAATTCGATGTTTCCGCCGTGAATGGTGAAACTGTTTTCGGCTTCGTCCATAATGCGTCCGCGGTATGTCCAAGGCCCGTCAATCGATGTCGCTGTTGAGTAAGCCATATGTTCAGGCACGCCACCAGCGGGATACGACAGGTAGTAGGTGCCGTTGCGTTTCATAAGCCAGGGTCCTTCCTCG
>CALCFP010000115.1 GCA_937900725.1 uncultured Bacteroidota bacterium
ACGGTTCAATAAGCAAAGCCATGACACTGAGCGTTTTTTCCGACGAGTATTTCATGAAGCAGGCTTATCACGAGGCTGAACTTGCGCTTGAGGCAGGCGAAATTCCCATTGGTGCCGTGGTGGTTTGCAACAACAAAATCATTGCCCGCACACACAACCAGACCGAAATGCTGAACGATGTAACGGCCCATGCCGAAATGCTGGCCATTACCGCCGCATCGAATGCACTTGGTGCCAAATATCTTGACGAATGTACGGTTTTCGTCACCCTTGAACCTTGCCCGATGTGCGCCAGCGCCATGGAACATGCTCATGTCGGTCGCGTGGTTTGGGCCGCCGATGACCCGAAAAATGGTTTTCAGCGTTTCGGCAACATGCTGCATCCGAAAACCAAGATCCAGACAGGCATTTTGCACGACGAATGTCTCTCATTATTGACGGATTTCTTTAAGAAAAAAAGATGAAAATCTATGGACGGTTGGACAATTAGACTTTTTGACAATTGGACAATTGGACATTTAGACTATTTGACTTTTTGAACCATTCATTCTCTTTCCCCTGACTTTTTGCCTTTCAACTTTTTGGTTGTAAATTGTGATTTTCTTCTTTCAATATACTGAAAAATATGTTTATAAATTATTGTAAATCAAATATATAAATTACAAACAGTTTTGTTTCAAACAAAGTTGTTTGAAACAATGTTGTTTGATGAGTTTTGTAACGATATTTTTGAAGCTAAAAAGTTGTTTTTTACAATAATCTGGTGGCTTGTAGAAACGCATGACCGTGTGTCTTTACGTTTCCATAAGCCCTTCAATCAAATCATATTATTCATTTGTCAGTTTAAAATGTCATTTTGTCAGTTCCAATTCATTATATTCAACATATTGACATTCAATATTTTGAATAAATTCATTCATTTCAAGTGAAAACAAAATGCGTCAATTCTTGTTTGGCATAAAGATTGACTATTGAAGCGCGTTGCCCAATTGCGGGCAGTGGAAATTTGAATAGAAAAATATCAGTAATTAATAAATAGGAGAACAAAAACATGTCAAAAATCATTGGAATCGACTTAGGAACAACTAACTCATGTGTGGCAGTAATGGAAGGTAACGAACCTGTTGTCATCGCCAACAGCGAAGGTCACCGCACTACGCCTTCTGTCGTCGCCTTCACCGACAATGGCGAACGCAAGGTGGGCGACCCTGCAAAGCGTCAGGCTATCACCAATCCACAAAAGACCGTATTCTCAATCAAGCGCTTCATGGGCAACTCTTACGACCAATGCTCACAAGAGATTGCACGTGTTCCTTATAAAGTGGCACGCGGCGACAACAACACTCCACGTGTGGACATTGACGGACGCCTGTACACTCCACAGGAGATTTCAGCAATCGTTCTTCAGAAGATGAAGAAGACTGCCGAAGACTACCTTGGCACTGAAGTGACTGAAGCCGTAATCACTGTTCCGGCATACTTCAACGATGCACAACGTCAAGCAACAAAAGAGGCTGGCGAGATTGCAGGCCTTACCGTAAAACGTATTGTGAACGAACCAACCGCAGCAGCATTGGCATACGGTCTTGACAAGACTAACAAGGATATGAAGATTGTAGTGTTCGACTGCGGTGGCGGTACCCACGATGTATCAATCCTTGAACTTGGCGACAGCGTATTCGAGGTTAAGGCTACTGCCGGCGACACTCACCTTGGCGGCGACGACTTCGACCAACGCGTGATTGACTGGCTGGTTGATGAATTCAAGAACGAGAACAGCGGCGTCGATCTAAGCAAGGACCCAATGGCATTGCAACGTTTGAAGGAAGCAGCAGAGAAGGCTAAAATCGAACTTTCGAACACCACTTCTTCTGAAATCAACCTACCTTACATCA
>CALCFP010000116.1 GCA_937900725.1 uncultured Bacteroidota bacterium
CTGCTTGCCTGCCTTCAAATTGTCATCGTCAAAGTTCAGGTGGCTTACACGAGCCAAAACTTCAAGGCTCTTTGGTGAAGCGTTTGCAGCCAAACCTGTCTTCTTGTTATAGTTTTGCTTTTCGCCCTTAATCAAGAAACTTGCCTGAGCATAGAAACCATCAAGATAAACGCTTTCCTCTTTATCTTTCACAACTATGGCATTTTTGGCAGAAGTTGCCATATAGTGTGCTTCAGCATAGAACTTGCCTTTGATGAAAATTGCCTCAGCCTCCAAACGCAAATAGTTGTCAGGGTCAAGAGTGCCTGTTTTAATCAAAGCGTTTGAAACCACGGTAGTAGGGATAATGCCTGTGAAAGAAACTGTATTAGGCGATTTCACGAACATTGGGGCCACACCAAAGTGAAGAACCGAATTGTCGTCGATAATTGGGCGGAAGATTGCCTTTGCAGAAAGTGACAAGCCCTGGTCGATATTCTTGCCATTGTCGACGTTGCCATCACTGAACAAGCCTGCAGTCAAGTTGAACTTGTCAGAAGTGTAGGCATAAGAAACGCCAATCTTACGCGAAGGGCAGAATGCGTAGTCGCAACTTGCATCCTCGACAAACTTGTATGCCAAGCCAAGAGGTTTTGCGCCGTAAGGCTGGAAGTTGTTGCCTGCAGTGATTGAACTGTTGTCGTTCAACTTGTAGCCTACCCATAAATCGCGGAACGAGATTGCCTTGCTTGCATAGCAAATCTCAATTTTTGCAGAGAATTTCTCATCAAAAGAAGCCGAAACGCCAAGACGGGTGTCACTCATTGCAATGCCATTGTGCTCTGCAAGGCTGTCGCCACCAATGAATGTACCTGCATCAAAATTTGTACGTCCGATAAGGCGCAATGTCATATCGCCTTTTTCTGTCTTTACATTTACCTGAGCAAATGAACTTGTTACAAATGCAAGAACAAATGCTGAAACCAAAATACTTTTAAGTCTCATAGTCTGTTATTTATACATTAATAGTTGATTCACGAAAAACGATGCAAATATTGTTAAAAGCACTGAATTATTTATTGCTACTTCTTAAAAAAAAACTAGATAGTAACATATAGCAATAAATTATATGACGAACTATTGTCAGTTAGCTTCATCATTCAATCCTAAGGCCGACAAGCAAAACGTCATCGACCTGTGCAGACATTTTGCCAAGTTTTGAAGGCGGCTTGCGCCAATCATCTATAATCTTGGCTATCAATAATTTTTGTTGTTCAAATGGTTTATCATGGATTTCGACAAGCATCTCCTTCACACGGCGGATTGTAAATTTGCGCATATCGGCGCCTCCACTGAACTGATCGGAAATACCGTCAGAATACATATATAGTGTATCACCTTTTTCCAAATCGACAATATTGTTGGTAAACTCCGGCGACTCATTGATATAAACGCCGCACGGCATCTTGTCTGCCTTGTATTCAATAAGTTCGCCGTTGCGAATAATAATCAGCGGACGAAAAGCGCCTGCAAACTGCATTTGTGCGGATTCGGCATTGAAAATACAGAATGCCAAATCGATGCCGTCTTCAGCCTCACCCTTTTTGCCTGTCTGACGCAATGCTTTTTTCAGTTTACCACGCAAGTTGTTAAGAACGTCGGAAGCAGACAGTGTTTCAACGTTTTTTGCAGTCACAATCTCATTGAGCAATGATATGCCGAGCATGCTCAAAAATGCGCCTGGGACGCCATGTCCTGTGCAATCGGCAACTGCCAAGAGTTTGTATTTGCCCAATTGCAAGGCCCAGTAAAAGTCACCCGAAACAATGTTCAACGGACGCCAGAAGACGAGGCAATCGCCAAATATAGATTTCATCAATTCGTCAGACGGTATGGCAGCCTCCTGAATCCTTTTGGCATATAGGATGCTGTCAGTTATTTGGTGATTGGCATTGGTCAAAAGTGTATTCTGACTCGACAGGTAATTGCGCTGACCTTCAATCTCATCACGTTGTGACTTTATTTCTTCTGTCTTGATATTGAGCAACTTGTTTTGCTCAAGAATTTCGGCATGTTGGTGTGCAAGACGCTTGTTCTGATCGTTGAGCAACTGATTTATTTTTCGTCTACGGACGCTATTACGGTAAATCACGATGACCAAAAGCGACAGAAAAACTATCAGCATTGTCGAAATGACTATTATCAAGACAAAATGCTCCGACTTTTCTTTGTAAACCAATTCCTTTTTGCGTTCCGACAGTTCAATTTGGCGAATTTCCTCATCAAACTCAGTCTGGATTTTAGTCTGCGTAGAATTCACAAGGTATCCGTCGTTGTTTTTTCTTCTATTCAACTCATTGATTTTCTTACTATATGAATATGCCATACGGTAGTTGCCGGTAGTTTCGTAATATTCGGTAAAAGCGTGATACAACTCTTCTTTCGACAATGCGATCAAATCGCTATTTTCTGTTTCCGACTCCAAATTCTGAAGCATCTGGATGGATGTCATATAGTCGCCGCAAGCCATTGCATACCTGGCCTTGCGCAAGTTGTATGAAGGCTTGTATCCGGAAACACCCAAATCGGCCAATATTTCATTTCCCAAATCAATATATAGTTTGCAACTGTCGAGCGCTGTTTTACGAATATCATTTTTGCTGTTTTTTGACTGTTCAAGATAGACATCGGCTAATGCGCAACACACTCTCAAACAATTGGTTGTATTTCGTTTTACAAGCAAACTGTACGACTCAAGCAATGTTCCTTTTGCCAATTGCAACTGCACCAGACTTCCGTTCTCATCGATGCACTGCAAAAGTTGTCCGTAACCCAAATTATACAAATCTTCAGCCACGCCATTATTGTTATTTATATGCTTGTCTATGTCAAGGGCGTGTCCGAAATACTCATAGGCCCTGTCGTAAACTTTATATTCGAGACATTGGTGCCCCATATTCCGGTATAATTCAGCCACAGCGGACTCACGTCCAAGGGCCTTGTACAATTCGAGGCTACGGTTATAGAATCCGTTTGCTGTGCCGTTTGCACCTTTTATTGACAATATCATGCCGAGCATATTACAACAATGGGCATTGTTGAGCGTATCGTTTAGCGATGAGTACAACTCATTTGCACGCGATGTATATTCATAGGCCAAATCTATTTCATTATCAAAACAATGAGCCCATCCTAAGCACCGCAATGAATTGGCCCGTTTGTACGGATCATTAAGTTTTTGAGCCAAATCAAGTTCCATTGTAGCATACCTGATTGTAGAATCTACATTTGGATGATTAGTTGACAAATAATCAAGAACATTTAACCTGTCAGTATCGTTTTTAATAGTATATAGTTCGCATACAAGACTGTCAATATTTTGATTTTCAGAGGCATCCAGATACGTATTACAAAAAAACGATAGTAAGAATGCAAGAATCGTTTTCTCTAAAATGCCGATATTGACTTTAATGTCTGCCATTTGAAAAAGGTATTAATCGTAGAACGACCAACGGATGCCATAACTGAACGTGGCTTTAGACGTTGGATAGTATGGCGCCAGCATAAAATGACGGTTGTCAAACAAGTCGTAGTTGATATGATGCCCGCAAATGAAGAAACGGACCTGCTTGATGCGCACATTCAGGAATGCACCTACAAACGGATAGTCGCCAGTCTGCGTGCCGTTCTGGTTGAAGAACATTGACGTGGCTGGACAATATGCGGGCGCATTGTACCTTGTCCAGTATGTCATATCCAGTCCCAACTGGAAAAACAAGTGGCCGCCTGTGCTCTTGAAAAACAAATCGCGCTCGTAGTAAAGCGCCTCGTATGCTGTAATCTTGGCCAACGGCAAAACCTCATCGTTGCCCGATATCTGATAGTTGATTCGGCTCACAAGGTTGAACCCTCCGCCCGACAGATGGTTTCGGAATTGCAAATCCATCACAGAAAAGGCCTTGTCGGCTTGTGCTGGCTGGCAAAGAGTATCAAGATATATGTAGTTTGTCTGCAAGGCGTAGTTGCTTCCAATGCTTGTGCGGAAACGCGGAATGTCGAGTTTTCCTGACACTCTGGCGGTGATTGGCCTGTCGCTGAAATCGTGAAGCCACTTGAAATGGTTCGACTGATAATTCATAAGGAAATAATCGGGCTTACGCTGCTCAAACAGACACTCAGCCGACACAGACAGCGGCTTGTCTGATTTTGAAAAGCGTTGGGTGACATTGCCTTTTATCTCAAAATCGCCCATACGGTAGCCCGCAAAATACTGACGATAACTGCCCGAGAAAGTCAACAAGCCTGGACGTGTGCGATGCAAGCCTGCCTCAATGTAGCCGCTGCTCTTTTTTGTATAGTCGGAGTTTTCGAAAAGCGTATCGACATTAAAGTAATAATATTCCGCCTTGTGCACACCCAATGCCCCATACAGGCCGAACGGGGCGTACGGATTCTTTATCTCTTCAAGATTCAGCCTGATTTGATGTATCTGGTCAACATAAGAACACGAATCGTAGGTTGACCTTTTAGAATAATTATGCTCGTAAAGCGACAGCGAGTCGTTTATTATCGGGTTGAAATACTTTTTATTGGCATCTCTGTAATACTTGTATGAGTTCTGACGGCTGAACGTGTATTGAAGGCTGAACCAATAGCCGCCCGTATCGGAAGTGTCAGATTCCTTTGCCCTCACGAATCCAACTTTCTGGTCGATGAACCATTGACGGTCCTTGATGAAAGTGCGGGCATCGGACAGTTTTGTGGCAATCTCTTTTGGGGCCATAATACTGTCGGTGACAAAATATTCATCAACAATGCCGCCATTTTCCTGGACATCGATCCGATTGAATGTCCAAGCCAAATGTGTGGCAAAGCGCCCCTCGACGTATGAACCACCCAGACTGCCTGAACGGTTTTTTGTCTTCTGCAATACATACTCGCCGTCGCCACCGTATGAATCGTACTTGAAAAACAGATTCAACCCTTTGGTGACATTCTGTGTATGAATCAAGCGGATAATCTGCTCCTCTTTCATTCCACCGTCGTAGCCGAAGAGTGTGAACGGCTTTACCACATTGTAGAATTCCTCGGTTGAAGCCTGATGCATATACGGTGTGTACGACTGCAGAAATATGAATCGCGTAGGTGCGTTAGGTTCAAAATATTCGTGGCTGTGAATGGCCGTTCCCAACTGATGAAGATATGCGGTCACACGACCGTCGTAATTGGCAGGACGGTGCAGGTTCAGCATATCAAGCGTGGAATCGTAGGTTGATATTTCGAAATCGAAAACATTCGGGTCGTAATGCCACTTATGAACACGCAGTGTATCGGGCTCAACATAGATACGGCGGTAAAGAGCATATTTCGATGTGTCGCGGACCGCTTGTAGCGCAACGCTGTCAGCATTGTGAGTATCAGTATTTTGCAAGGTATCGGCCACCGACAACGAATCCAGCATTGCCGAATCTGCAGCCACGGAATCCGCAACCACCCCCAGCGTGTTTACTATGGTGTCTTGATTTTGTCCGTCAACAATACCTGATATAAACAGGCTATCAGCAACTTGAGCATTTGCGGAATGCACTGTTGCCAAAATCATAGCGGCCACTACAACAAGTTTTGTTCGGATTTTCATCATAGCCGCAAAGATAGTTATAGCACAGAAACTTTAAATATTAATACCATAAAAACATATCTTACGCATAAAGCAAATTGAAAATTCCTGCATTGGGCAAGGGCATATCGATTTGGCACCCGAGTTTGTTTACGGGCACTGCCTGGAATACGGATGTATAGGCTAACCGAAATTAATCTTCGAAAAGACGTCCCACATTACAATTCCCGCGCTTACCGAAATGTTGAACGAGTGTTTTGTGCCTGCTTGCGGAATCTCGATGCAATCATCGCTGGCATCTACAACCGTTTGGTCGACTCCATTTACTTCGTGCCCGAAAATCAACGCGTATTTTTTGCCTTCTGCTGGCCTGAAATCTTGCAGAGCGATGCTGTTTTCGGCTTGTTCGACCGACAAAATGGTGTAGCCTTCGGCCCGCAGTTCGGCAATGGCGTCAAGCGTCTGCTCAAAATGCTTCCACTCAACCGATTCCGTCGCGCCGAGCGCTGTCTTGTTGATGTCCTTGTTGGGCGGTGTCGCTGTTATGCCGCACAAATAGAGTTTTGCCATTCCAAGGCAGTCAACCGTGCGGAAAACCGACCCTACATTGTTTGAACTGCGCACATTGTCAAGAACTATGGCCACAGGCAATTTTTCCGCCCTGCGATATTCTTCTACCGTCAGGCGCCCTAACTCATCATTTGTAAGTTTTCGCATATCAGTCTTTATTAATTATTTGCATAACAAGCAATCACGCACCGTCTCAGTTCATCCAGAAATTTCGGAACTGCACGAACGTCATTGGCGCAAATGCCCACAAAAATAACAAAACCGATATTACTGCGTCGGTTATTATCAGAGTGCGTTTCCTGCCAGGTGAAATGACGAGGAATAAAGTCGCGCCGACACGCATAAGCAACTGCGAAACAATAAAGACAAAAACGCCAAGCGAATATTTATTGAACTCCATAGCGCTTGCAGGGCGTAGCCTCACCCACTCCGACAAGGCACGCTGCATTCCAGTGCTTGTGAGCGGATGGCTCGTGACGGCACTTACAGGATAGGCGTCAGTGCACGAAAAAATGCCGAAGTAGGCAAGCGCTGCTGCCAATACTACGGCAAATATCGTGTTTACTGTCATATACGGCTCGCGCCCGAACACTGTCATTTCTTTTTGGCGCCGATTGTCACCTTAGACTCACCGTCCTCGACTGTCATTGTGAAAGTGCTGTCGGTTGCCGACATACGGACGCTTCCGTCATTCATATTTTCCAACACTGTTTCCAGCCGTTCAAGAGTTGTGTCGCGACTGTCGAAATCGACTGATTCCATATCGTAGGAAATGCCGTTTACATCGAAAAACATATCGAATTT
>CALCFP010000117.1 GCA_937900725.1 uncultured Bacteroidota bacterium
AATTGCACGTTTGCAGAAAGGGTGGAGGCCAGTTGTGTCAGTGCCGATTCGGTTTCGGCGTTGTCGCCTTCGATGCAGAACGGCACGTTGCCGAGTTCGATTGCGCGGCTTTTGCTGAACGACTGCAAGGGGTAGAGCACGCCGTGGTGGCTGAATCGGCTTACCGCCTCGATGCCGACACTGCCCGCCGTATGGGCCACTATGCCTTTTACAAGTGGCATTTGCGATGCAACGTCGGCAATGTTGTCGTCGCTTATGCAAATGAGGTAGATGCTTGCGTCGACGGGAATGTGTGACAGTTGTGTAAATGTTTTTGCATCAACTTTTTGTGCCAATGCCTGCGAGTTGCCGGCATTGCGTCCGCAGATGCCGACAATGTTGTGCCCCGCCTTGTGCAGGCCTGTGGCGAGATGTGTGGCTACGTTGCCCGAACCTATGAAAATTATATCCATTACTTGTTGTAAAAGTCTGGTCCCAAGGTGATTGAGTACTTTATTTTGTCGTCGGTGCCGATGAATCGGAAATCGATAGTGCCATCGTTGAGCATAGCCATCTGAACGGCATAGTTTTCGGCCATTTCGTGCCAAATTTCTGTTTTAACTATTTTCTCGTAATCACTTTGTGAAGAAATGCCTTGCCTGCGTGCTCGCAATAAGATTTTCAGTGTGTTGGCGCCATAGTCGAATTTAATGCTCGACATTTGTATTTTGCTGACTACGTCGAATGGCAAGAATAGGTTTTCGGATTTGAGCACTCGGTCGAAATCGGCGTGTGAGCAACGGAATGGAGCGTTGCTTTCAAGCGCGTTTGATATGTCGTCGGGATGTAATACAATGGTGTACAGATGTATGGATGTGTTTATGAAGTACGTATAGTGAAGGTCCATTGAATCTTTCAGGCATAGTTGCAAAAATTCACGATTCTCGTTTTTGAGATTTTTTAGACGCTCGCAGTGGCGCCATTTAGCCTCGCAAATTCTTTTGTCGTTGTTGTCAGCATATTCTTGTATTGATTTGCCTGTAATGGAAATATACCTTTTTACAGTCCTTTTTGTCAGTGTGATAGAGTCAAGAGATTCGTTGTTGTTCAAACTTGTTGGCAATGTGCTGTTGATTGAGTCGACAATGGCGGAAATTGCTTCGTGGTTGTCGGCACGTTTGGTTTGTGTTTGAGATGTCTGTTTTTTGTTGAAAATGAATGCAATGCCGACAAACAGTATCAAAAAGAGTGCGATGAACAGTTTCATATTGGTCTTTTTTTGCGAAGCAGGTTCTTCCTTTTTCAAGGTCAATAAGTCTTCGGGGGTAGCCTGCAGATTGTCGCATTGTTCGTCGAATGTCGGCTTTTCGTCGGTCAGTCCGCAGACAATGCCACGTTTCATGTCGCGCTTTGAGTTCTTGCAGATGGAGCAATACTTGATTTTTTCTGATAGTTCCATACCGTTTGTTTTAAGGATTATTTTGATGAGTTGTAAGGTACGCGGTTCAATATTGATCGTCCCAGTGTTATTTCGTCGGTGTATTCGAGTTCGTCGCCGATTGACAGCCCGCGGGCGAGTGCCGTTATCGGGACACCGAACGGGCTGAGACGTCGGAAAAGATAGAAGTTGGTCGTGTCGCCTTCGATGGTGGTGCTGGTTGCCAGGATTATCTCGGCAATGGTGTTCTCTCTTACACGCTGTTCAAGGCTGTCGATGTTGAGGTTCTTGGGTCCGATGCCGTCCATTGGCGATATTCGTCCGCCCAGCACGTGATAGACGCCTTTGTATTGGCCCGTGTTCTCTATGGCGATGAGTTCCCTGATGGTCTCGACCACGCAGATGAGCGAGTGGTCGCGGTCGTCGTTGGCGCAGATGTCGCACAGACCTTCGGTCTCGGTGATGTTGTGGCACAATGGGCAAATGCGTATGTCGGTCTTCATTTGCGTAAGTGCTGTCACAAACGATTCTACATCTTCGGCAGGTTGATTCAGCAAGTGCAGTGTCAGGCGCAATGCCGTTTTCTTGCCTACGCCTGGCAGTTTTCCAAATTCGTTAACCACGTTTTCAAGCAATCGCGACGGTAACTGTTGCATTGTTTTACATTATTATTCGTGTAAGCAAATATAGGGGACTTCTATTTAATTCCCCGATTTTAATTTTTTAAATATGGATTATTCTTCAATCTTTTGTGTGCTTTTGAATTTTTGCCGTCATCTTGCTGAACAGTAGAGACGTTGCACGCAACATCTCTACGAAATCGTTCAAACAATTAATCTGCCTGGCAAAATCTTCAAAGTCACTGCAAGCAATCAATAGAACTTCCCTATAAAGGCAGTGGGTTAAGAATCGACATTGATATTAATCAATATTCAATTACTTATCAACTTTTATATGTTTGGCCGATGAATTGCATAGATTTGCAAAAAAACAAAATCATTATGTCGCCATTACTGATAATAATTGTGCTGCTGGCCTATTTCGGGTCTCTGTTTGTGATATCGTATCTTACAGGGCGCAATGCCAATAACGAGTCGTTCTTCATAGGCAACCGCAAGTCGCCGTGGTATCTGGTGGCGGTGGCAATGATTGGCACAAGCATATCGGGTGTCACATTTATCTCGGTGCCTGGCGAGGTCGGGTTCAATCAGTTTGCCTATATGCAGATGGTGCTCGGATTCTTCTTCGGGTATCTGGTCATTGCGAAGGTGCTGTTGCCGATATACTACAAGTATAGGCTGACAAGCATCTATACCTATCTTGAGGGTAGGTTCGGGCGAGTGTCGTACAAGACGGGTTCGGCCTTCTTTCTGTTGAGCCGCGTCATTGGCTGTTCGTTCCGCCTTTTCCTGATGGCAAGCGTGCTGCAACTGGCCGTTTTCGACGCCTGGCATATCCCGTTCGAATTGACTGTGGCCGTAATAATGGTGCTGATATTGCTTTACACGTTCAAGGGTGGCATTCGCACCATCGTATGGACCGACACTCTGCAGACTCTTTTTATGATTACCGCACTGATAATCACTATTGTGGCTGTCAAGAATTCGCTCGGGCTGTCGATAGGGCAGGTGGTGAGCGAGATACGCAATTCCGATTATTCGCGAATGTGGTTCTTCGACAATCCTAAGGAGAAGACATTCTTCTGGAAGCAGTTCCTTAGCGGAATGTTCATAACCATTGTGATGACTGGCCTCGACCAGGACATGATGCAGAAAAACCTGAGTTGCCGCAATCTGAAAGATGCCCAGAAAAATATGTACTGGTACAGCGCCGCGTTTGTGCCCATCAATTTGCTTTTCATGTCGCTAGGCGCGTTGCTGTATATTTTTGCAACCCGTAACGGCATTGAGGTTCCTGCACAGACTGACAACCTGTATCCGATGCTTGCCACACAAGGCTATCTGCCACCGATTGTCGCGCTGTTCTTTGTCGTGGGACTGGTGGCTGCGGCCTATTCGTCGGCCGATTCGGCACTGACAGCACTCACCACGGCGTTTTCAATCGACATACTCGAAATAGAGAAACGCAATTTGGACGATGCCCAGCAGACAAAACTCCGCAAGCGGGTCCATATCGGCATTGCAATGCTTGTGTGCGTCGTGATAATAATCTTCAACCGTCTGAACGACCGTAGCGTCATCAGCGCCATATACACTATAGCGGGCTACACCTACGGGCCTCTGCTAGGCCTTTATGCCTTCGGACTTTTCACCAAGTATGCGGTGCGTGACCGCTGGGTGTGGCTTGTGGCCTTAATCTCGCCTGTCGTCTGCGTAGTGCTGAACAAGTTGGCCCCGATACTGCTCGACGGCTACAAGATGGGCTACGAACTTCTGATAATAAACGGGGCGTTGACATTCCTTGGATTGTGGATTCTGCGAAAAAAATAACGTTGCGGGCGCAACCAAAAACATACTTTCGGCATCTATTTATTGCAATTAATTAAAACAAGACTATGAACGACAGTATTGACCTAAACGAATTGGTGCGTATGTGCAAGAAAGGCAAGCGTGAAGCCCAGCAAAGACTCTACCGACAACTGTCGCCTGTGCTCTTTGGCGTGTGCCTGCGCTATGCCAAGGACAGAACCGAGGCTGAAGATATCTTGCAGGAGGGCTTTGTGAAGATATTCACGAAACTCGACACATTCAAGTTCGACGGCTCGTTTGAAGGATGGGCACGACGCGTGGTTGTAAACAGCGCCCTCGAACGCTACCGAAAGATGAACCTGATGTACACCGTGGGCGAGATTCGCGACTATGACACGCAGTTCTCGGCATCGGATGTCTTGAGCGAGATGTCGTACAACGAACTGCTGGATATGGTTCAGGAACTGACACCGCAATACCGCACCGTTTTCAACCTTTATGCCATCGAAGGATATTCCCATCAGGAGATAGCCCAGATGCTCGACATATCGGAGGGAACGTCGAAGTCGAACCTGTCGCGTGCGCGATGCATCTTGCAGGAAAAGGTGGAGTCGCTTTATAATAAACGTCAGTGTAATGTTAAATATTTAAGTCTGTGATTATGAGTATAAACAATATTGATAAGATTTTTCGGGATGGAATGCGAGACAGCAAACCTGAAGTTCCTGGATATGTTTGGGACCAGATAGCCGACAGTCTGGACGGTAAGCGCAAGAAGAAACGCACGGTGTGGTACGTCGCCGCATCGGTGGCAATATTGCTTGGAGCAGGCGCCTTTTTGATGAAAACCGATGCAAGCCAGCCGATGCCAGTTGCAACGGAGCAGTCAAGCCCTTCGGGCGAGCCAGTGATGCATTCGGCCGAGATTATGGCAACTCCAATGTATGCCGACAGCGCGGTGTACGTGTCGGACTCTGCCAGGTAAAGGTGAATTTCTGTGGGGTGGCCCCAGATGTGGAACATCCATTTCCGAAACCGTAAAAAGTAGTCCCGATAACAATCGGGACTATTTTTTTTAATGTAACCGTCCTAATCCCGATAACAATCGGGACTAAATCGCTAAAACAGGAAAAAGCAAAATCCTAAATCGAAACGTCCAAAATTCTACTCCCGATAGCCATCGGGACTAAATTTTGTGCCAACCCCCCAGAAATTAAAAAAGGTAAAAAATACCTTTAAATTCCGTTAACGTTAACGGAAAAATATTTACTTTTGAATCAAAACAAACAACACTAATAATGGAACAACTTAATAGAATGGCCGTCAAGGCCAACGCTTACACCGAAAAAGTCATACAATTTGGTGAAGGAAATTTTTTACGGGCATTTATCGAATGGATTATCTGGAAAACCAACCAGAAAACCGATTTCAACGCATCGGTGGTGGTGGTTCAGCCTATCGAGAAGGGGCTGGTCGATGTGCTTAACGAGCAGGACGGACTGTACCATCTCAACCTTCAGGGCATCGACAACGGCGAGCCTGTCGACAGCATCGACCTGATAGACGTCATCAGCCGTGGCATCAACCCATACCGCGACTTTAGCGATTACCTGAAACTCGCCGAACAGCCCGAGATGCGTTTCATCATTTCAAACACTACCGAGGCCGGCATCGCCTTCGACCCAAACTGCAAGTTCACCGACAAGCCTGCGCTCTCATATCCGGGCAAACTGGTGCAACTGCTGTATCACCGTTTCGAGTATTTCAAGGGCGATATGAGCAAAGGCTTCATAATCTTCCCTTGCGAACTCATATTCCTAAATGGCAAGCATCTTAAAGAGTGCATCCTGCAATATATCGAACTGTGGAATCTTGGCTCCGAGTTCAGAAATTGGTTCGAGAAGGCCTGTGGCGTTTACTGCACGCTTGTCGACCGCATCGTGCCTGGCTATCCTAAGGACACAGCCACGCAGTTGACCGAGCGCATCGGCCTGGCCGACAAATTGCTCGACAAGGCCGAGATATTCCATCTTTGGGTTATTGAGGCGCCAAAGGAGGTGGCAAACGAGTTCCCTGCCGACAAGGCTGGGCTTCACGTGCTTTTTGTCCCTTCGGAAGCGCCATATCACGAGCGCAAGGTTACATTGCTCAACGGTCCGCATACGGTCCTTTCGCCTGTTGGCTACCTGAGCGGGCTGAACACGGTGCGTGAGTGCTGCGAGGATAGCCTGATAGGCCGTTTCGTCGACAAGGTTATGTTCGACGAACTTCTGCCTACGCTCAATCTGCCCGAAGACGAGCTTCTGAAATTTGCCAAAGATGTCAAGGACCGTTTCGTCAATCCATACGTAAAGCATTTTGTTACAAGCATTATGCTCAACTCGTTCCCTAAATTCAAGACTCGCGACTTGCCAGGATTGAAAACTTATCTTGAACGCAAGGGCGAATTGCCGAAGGGAATCGTTCTTGGTCTTGCCGCCATTTGCACTTACTACAAGGGCGGAAAGCGTGGCGCTGACGAGATTGTGCCAAACGACGACCCAGCCATTACATCGTTGTTGAGCGACCTTTGGGCAAAAGGCAGTTGTGCCGAGGTGGCAAAGGGCGTTCTGGGCGCAAAATTCATCTGGGACGAGGACCTTAATGCCATCAACGGCCTTACAGCAATGCTTACAGCCTTTTTGGAGAAGATTCAGGCCGATGGAATGCGTGCCGCTGTCGAGTCGATAATGTAACTCTGCAATGGGACAATATATACAGATAAATCCAGCCGACAACGTGGCGGTGGCTCTACAGCCCATTGCTGCAGGAACGGTGCTGGATGTTGCCGGTTCGCAGGTTAAGGTGATGCAGGACATTCCGGCTGGCCATAAGGTCACGTTGTGTCCGCTCAATGCCGGCGACAATGTCATAAAGTACGGATTCCCGATAGGTCACGTCACCAAGTCGGTGGAGGCGGGGGTCAGCATCGACCACAACTGCATAAAGACCAATCTTGAAGGATTGTCGGACTACACCTATGAGCCGTCGCTTGCCGAACTCGAAAGGCCTGCCGTCAGGCGGACATTCCGCGGATTTCGCCGGCAGTCGGGCGAGGTGGGCATACGCAACCAGATTTAGATT
>CALCFP010000118.1 GCA_937900725.1 uncultured Bacteroidota bacterium
GTGAAGAGCAAGGCTGCTAATGCCAGCGTGCTTGACAGCATATTTCTTGAATTCGTCGCTTGGGAACATATCGGTAAATTATTTGAAAAGTTCGTTAAATTCCTTTGTTGTAACTTCCTTAGTCTCAACCTTGACTGTCTCCTTCAGATAAGCGGCAACCTTTTCGTCAAGTTTGCGGTCGTGCAGGTTGTTGCGCTCTTCCTCTTTCGAAAGCGACTGCTTTGCGAATTCAGTAAGTTGCTCGTCAGGCAAAGTTGTCAGGCCATATTGACGGAATTGTGATGAGATTTGCTCTTTTGCAGCAGCCAACAAATCATCTTCAGAAATAACGATGTTGTTGTCAACGGCAATCTTGCCCTTAATCAGCTGCCAAGCAAATTCCTTGCGCATTTCAGGATATGATTTCTCAACATCTTCAGCAGTTGTCTTCTCGTTGGCAACGACAATCCAGCGTTTCAGGAACTCGTCAGGCAGTTTGACGTCCAACTTCTCAACCAATTTTTCCTTGGCATCGATGATGAACTTGAAGTTGCTTTGGATTTCGAGTTCCTTCTTGAACTCTTCCTTGATTTTTGCACGATATTCCTCAACAGAGTTTACGACACCCTTGCCGTAAAGCATATCGAACAATTCCTGATTTGTCTCGGCAGGTTGGTGACGAGTTATATCGCTGATAGTGAAACGGAAATTGCCTGTAAGTTTTTCAGATTCGGCAGCAGAGATGCGCAACATTTGTGCGCGGTCGGTATTGTTTGCGAAAGCCTTGACAATATCGAAATCGACAATGTCGCCCTTCTTTGCACCTACAACCAAGGCACGGATAGAATCCTCGTTGATGCGGTCAACGGCGAACAATGCGTCTTCTGCCTTTACACCGCCCTCAAGAACGTTGCCGTCAGCAGCAAGTTGCTCGAAAGTACCTTTTACCAAATCCTTTTCCTCAACCTTGTCAACGCTTACTGACTTGCCGAAGCGGTATGCGTTGCTTTCAACCATGCTGTCAAGCATATCTTCACCGACAGTTATGTCGTAATAGTTGAGTTTATCTTTCTTTGAGAGTTTCAAGTCGATTGTTGGTTTCAAGCCAAGGTCGAAAGTGAACTTGAATTCTTCCTTGCTTTCCAAATCGATATCAGAAGGACGTGATGAACTTGGAAGCGGCTCGCCAAGGAATTCTATTTTTTCGTTTTTGATGTACTCCATCAGGTTCTTTGAAACAATCTTGTTCAGTTCGTCCCAAAGGATTGCCTTTCCATACATTTTCTTAACAAGGCCCATAGGTGCATTTCCTGGGCGGAAACCATTAAGGCTTACTCTTTTGCGGTAGTCCTTCAAAGCCTTTTCTACAGTTTCTGCATAATCGTTCTTTACGATGTCAACAGACAGAACGACATTAAGTTCGTCGACGTTTTCTCTTGTAATGTTCATTTCTTCTCGTTTTTGAGAGTTTTTATCTAGATAAAAATTAAAAAACCGCCCACCGAAAAATAACGGAAGGCGGTTGTATCAATTGTGCGGATGAAGGGACTCGAACCCCCACGCCTCACGGCACTAGATCCTAAGTCTAGCGCGGCTACCAATTACGCCACACCCGCGGCT
>CALCFP010000119.1 GCA_937900725.1 uncultured Bacteroidota bacterium
CAGCCTCGCCGCCACTCATTGACGAAGGCTACGAAAACCAACAAAACGACAATTCACTTTCACTATGATACGACTTGCTATAATGGCCTCAGGGTCAGGCTCAAACGCCGAAAATATTGTAAAATACTTCTCACACTCAAACGAGATAAAAGTTGAGGCGATAATCTCAAACAAGGCCGATGCCTATGTTCTGGAACGCGCCAAATATCTGCACGTACCATCGTACGTGTACACACGCGCCGAAATTGTGGAGACAGACAAAGTGCTGAACCTTTTCAACGAACTGAAAATCGACTGGGTGATACTTGCAGGATTCCTGGTCCTGCTTCCTGAGTGCATTGTCAACAAGTACGATGGCAAGATTCTAAACATCCACCCTGCGCTATTGCCGAAATTCGGCGGAAAAGGAATGTACGGCGACAAAGTCCACAAGGCTGTCGTTGAAGCGCACGAAAAGGAAACTGGCATCACAATCCATAAGATTGACACCAACTACGATCAAGGCACGACAGTATTTCAGGCAAAAGTGAAGGTCGAGCCTTTGGACAATGCCGAGAAAGTGGCTCAAAAAGTTCACGCGCTGGAATACAAGTTCTATCCGCAGATAATTGAGAAACTGATACTTAACCTGCCATTCGAAAAAGTGGCGACAGTTGAGCCGATAAAAGCGTAACAATCAAACTTACAGGCAGAATATGAAATTAGAGATAAACAACCTGAACGAGATAGAATCGGTAGCCAAGCAGTTTTTGGTCGCAACCGAAGGCAAGCGCCACTTTGCATTCTACGGCTCGATGGGTGCAGGAAAAACCACATTCATAAAGGCAGTTTGCGAACAACTGGGCACCACCGACACTGTTTCGAGCCCTTCGTTTGCCATTATCAACGAATACAATTCAAATAGTGGCAAGATTTTCCATTTCGATTTCTACCGCATAAAAAACCTCGAAGAAGCGTACAACCTGGGGTACGAAGACTACTTCTTCGGCGACGACTACTGCTTTGTGGAATGGCCTGAAAAAATCGAAGAACTGATGCCCGAACACTTCACCATTGTCAAGGTAAGTGTCGATGACAACGACAAGCGCACGCTTGAATTCTGACATTCAAAACACTGACATACAAACAAAAAAGGTTGCCATTAGGCAACCTTTTATTGTTTTGGCGCTAACCACACCGCTAATGCGAGAATAGCAATTCGCGGTATTTTGGAAGAGGCCAGATTTCGTTGTCCGATATCATCTCCAAATGGTCGATATGCTCGCGAATGCTTGACAGATAAGGCTTCACGTTATCGGAATAGGCCTTGGCCTTTTTGAAAATATCATCGATGGAATTGGCGTTTTTCCTTGCCTCCGTCATATCGGTAACCATTGCCTTTATGGCAGTTATCCGCCTTGAAATGTCTTTAATTGTCTCAAGTTGAAGTTCCGCCACTTCGTTAAAATCCTTTTCGCTCAAGACCTCTTTCAATCCACGCACATTTTCAATCAACTGGTTCTGATACTTATACACAGTAGGGATGATATGGTTGGTTGCCAAATCGCTCAACACCCTTGATTCGATCTGTATCTTCTTGGTATAGTTCTCGACACGTATTTCGTGACGTGCCTCAATCTCGCGCTCGGTAAACACCTTTGTGCCTGTGCACAACTCTATGTTTTTCTTATCGGCAAAGGCATCGAGGGCTTCAATGGCGCCTTTCGGATTCGACAATCCGCGCCTTTCGGCCTCCTTCTCCCACTCCTTGCTATATCCGTTACCATCGAAACGCACTGGTTTTGAGACGACTATAAGTTCCTTCAACTCTTGGAAGATGGCTTCATCCTTCTTGACGCCAGCATCAATCTTGGCATCGACCTTGGCCTTGAACCTGCGCAACTGGTCGGATACGGCAAGCGTGATGAAGGTCATTGGCGCGGAGCAGTTGGCGCTCGCCCCTGCCGAACGGAACTCGAAACGGTTTCCTGTGAAGGCAAACGGCGATGTGCGGTTACGGTCGGTGTTGTCGAGCAGGATTTCAGGAATGCGACCGATACCCAATTTTATGTCGGTCTTCTCGTCGGGCGTCATTTTCTTGTCGCTGACGCGCTGTTCAATCTCGTCAAGGATTCCCGACAGGTAACTGCCTAAAAATACGGACATTATGGAAGGTGGTGCCTCTGTGGCTCCCAAACGGTGCTCGTTGCCTGCAGTTGCGATGCTGGCGCGCATCAAATCGCCATATTCATATACGGCATTTATGGTACAAGCAAGAAACACAAGGAATTGCATATTGCTTTTCGGGTTTTTGCCAGGCGACAAAAGATTGACGCCAGTATTGGTTGCCATAGAGAAATTGTTGTGCTTGCCCGAACCGCTGATGCCTTTGAATGGCTTCTCGTGAAACAAGACGTTGAAATTATGGCGACGCGCCACCTTTTTCATCAAATCCATCAGCAACATATTGTGGTCGACTGCCAGATTTGCCTCTTCAAACACTGGCGCGCATTCAAACTGATTGGGAGCCACCTCGTTGTGTCTTGTCTTGACTGGGATTCCCAATTTGTAGGCCTCTATTTCAAAATCACGCATAAAGGCGCTCACACGGCTTGGAATGGTTCCGAAGTAATGGTCGTCGAGTTGCTGGTCCTTGGCAGATGCGTGTCCCATAAGCGTACGGCCTGTCAACTGCAAGTCGGGACGGGCCATAAACAAGGCCGAATCGACAAGGAAATATTCCTGCTCCCAACCCAATGTCGTGATAACCTTGGTGACGTCCTTGTCGAAATATTGGCAGACAGCCACAGCCGAATCGTTCAGCACGGAGGTGGCCTTCAGCAATGGAGTCTTAAAATCGAGCGCCTCGCCTGTATATGATATGAATATTGTGGGAATGCAAAGTGTCTTTTCCAGAATGAAAGCAGGCGACGACGGGTCCCAAGCCGTGTAACCACGGGCCTCGAAGGTATTACGCAATCCTCCGCTCGGGAAACTTGAAGCATCAGGCTCCTGCTGTGCCAATTTGCCACCGTCAAAAACTTCAATGCCTCCATCACCGTCGAAAACAGGATCGAAAAAAGCATCGTGTTTTTCTGCGGTAGAGCCTGTCAACGGGTGGAACCAGTGTGTATAATGCGTCGCGCCTTTGCTCAAAGCCCACGCTTTCATTCCAGAAGCCACCTGGTCGGCAATGCGACGCGGGATTCGGGTTCCGTTCTCAATAGAGTCGATAACACTGTCGTATGCCTCACGCGACAAGTATTCCTTCATCTTGCTTTTGTCAAAAACATTCTCTGCAAAATACTCTGATGTCTTCTTGTCGGGCATATCCACCTTGACTGCCTGACGGTTCATCAACTGTTCTAAAGCCTTAAATCTGATTGTAGACATAACTGCCGTTTTTATCTTTCGGGCGCAAATATACATTCAAAAACAGGTGGCACAACAATAAAAACAGCATATTTTTTACATAACACCCCCTAAAAACACGGGGTATCATCGACAATACTATAGTATTCCACAAAAAAAAATGAATCTTTTCTCATATATGTCGATATAAAATAACGGCAACAGGCGCTATGACACAATTTCTCCGATATGCCATTATTGCGCCCCGCGATAAAACGCCAGTTAAGGGGGGAAGTTTAGGTATTTTTCAAAAGTCACCCCCTTAAACGGCAAATAACGCGTTCTTACCGAATATTGCCAATAATCAGAGAATCTGCTTGAGTTCGAGCAAATCGTGGATTTCGTATGTAACTGGTCCTTCGGCGGGTTTGTTGCGGATATTGAAATAAGCCTGGTCGATGCCAGCCTCACGCGCGCCAACAATGTCAGTCGGCCACTCGTCGCCAATCATAAGGCACTCTTTCTTACGGGCATTGACGTATTTTACCGCGTAATCAAATGCACGTTTGTCGGGGTTCTTGTAGCCCATCTCGTCGGAAGTGAACACCTTCTCGAAATATGGCGCAAGGCCCGATTCGGTGGTCTTTATTCGCTGAACCTCGACAAAACCGTTGGTCAGCAGGTACAAATGATACTCTTTGCGCTTCAGGTAATCAAGCAGTTCAAATGTATGCGGGATAACGCGCGTCTGATGTGGCGACATTTCAAGATATTTCTCGCCAAATTCCTCGGCAAGAGACTGGTCGGTTATTCCGAAATGCTCCAAGGCTCCGTGGAACCGCTTCCATCGCAACAACTCCTTTGTTATTTTCCCCTGACCGTATTCAACCCAAAGTATATCGTTGTATCTATGATAGATATCAAGGAATTCCTGCTCGTTTGGAACCAGTTGCGGGAACATTTCACGCAAAAGATACTTGAGCGTGTATTCAGAATTGCTGGCAAAATCCCATAGGGTGCCATCCAAATCGAAATACAGCCACTTGTACCCCATCGTTCCGACTGCTACTTTTTAGGTTTTACCACAGCCTTTATATTCTCGATAGGCTTGCCTGGTGCATTTGGAACATTTATCTTCATTGAGAACGGCTCAATCGTCTCGCCCTCGATTTCAAGTGTGTAACTGCCAGGGAGCAAAGCCACAGGCACCTGACTTGCTGTCGGGTTGTAGTTATAAGTTCCGTATATCGTCTTGTTCTTGGTGAAGACAGTGACTTTCAGGTTTCTTTCCGTCTCACCGAAATCAGCGGTCTGGTCACCTTGCTGTGTAACCAATTTCACAAGATACATTCTCACCATAGGGTCCTTGTCGTTGAACACGACACGGTAGATGTCAGCATAACCGTACGAATCGGGCTTTATGGCCGAGACGTAGGCGTAATTGCCGTCGGCAGTATATGAAATGGTAAGGTTGTCGTAACTGTCGTTTAACGGATAGCCAATGTTTCGAGGTGTGCCAAGCTTCAGACCGTCGGTGTCGATGTCGCACACAAAAATATCGTAACCACCCATTGAATTGAGTCCGTTGCTGCAGAAAAACAGTTTTTTGCCGTCGGCGGAAAGCATTGGGTATGACTCGTCATAAATGGTGTTGATTGAATCTCCCAAATTGACAGGGGCGCTCCAATCGCCGTTTGGAAGCCTTACTGAATAAAACAAGTCGAGACCTCCGAAACTGTCAAAACCTTCGCTTGAGAAGAACAATGTATCACCATTCTGTGTAGCGAAGGCGCCTTGTTCAAACAGCTTTGTGTTAATTGTCTGCGGGAACATGTTTTTGCCCTTGAACATTCCTTTATCGATTGATGTCGACATCAAATCGTGTTCAGCGCCATAGCCGTCAAACATGAAATACAATTCATTGCCACCATTCGAC
>CALCFP010000120.1 GCA_937900725.1 uncultured Bacteroidota bacterium
AATAAGGCTTGCGACGCACCTTTTCAGTCAATTGTCCGCCTTCATCATAGCCTACATATCCTGGAGGCGCTCCAACCAGGCGTGATACGCTGAATTTTTCCATATACTCGCTCATATCGATGCGAATAAGAGCGTCGCTGCTATCGAACAGGTATTTTGAGAGCACCTTTGCCAATTGTGTCTTGCCAACGCCGGTAGGGCCGAGGAATATAAATGTGCCAATTGGTTTGTTAGGGTCTTTCAATCCAGCACGGTTGCGTTGTATCGACTTGACAATCTTTAATATGGCTTCATCCTGTCCAATTACACTGCCTTTAAGTTCATCGCCCATTTTTAGCAGTCGGCTGCCTTCTGTCTGCGCAATGCGTTGAACAGGAACGCCAGTCATCATTGCCACAACTTCGGCCACGTTGTCGGCTGTCACTGTCTCACGGTGTTTGATAAGGTCTGTTTCCCATTTCTGCTTCTCATTTTCAAGTTGTTCAATGGTTTTCTTTTCGCTATCGCGATAATTGGCTGCCTCCTCAAACTTCTGCTGTTTTACGGCCTCTATTTTTCTTGCACGTATTTCCTCAATCGACTTTTCGAGGTCGGTGATTTTCTTTGGCACATGAATGTTGGAAATGTGTACACGCGAACCGGCTTCATCCAAGGCGTCAATGGCCTTGTCGGGCAGATGCCTGTCGGATATGTAGCGGGTGGTTAATTTGACACATGCGTCAAGGGCTTCATCAGAGTACGTGACATTGTGATGTTCCTCGTAACGGGCCTTAATATTGTTCAAAATCTCACGAGTCTCCTCAGCCGATGTCGGTTCTACAATTACCTTTTGGAATCTACGTTCAAGAGCACCGTCCTTTTCAATATATTGACGGTATTCGTCGAGAGTGGTTGCTCCAATGCACTGAATCTCGCCACGGGCAAGGGCAGGCTTAAGCATGTTGGCTGCGTCAAGCGAACCGCTTGCACCGCCAGCACCAACTATAGTGTGGATTTCGTCAATGAACAATATGATGTTTGGATTGTGCTGCAACTCGTTCAGGATTGCCTTCATACGTTCCTCAAATTGTCCGCGGTATTTGGTTCCCGCGACAATTGATGCAAGGTCAAGGGCAATAATGCGCTTGCCAAACAAGATGCGAGACACTCTTTTCTGGATTATTCTTATAGCCATGCCTTCTGCGATAGCAGACTTGCCTACTCCTGGCTCACCTATCAATACAGGATTATTCTTCTTGCGACGGCTAAGTATCTGTGCCAAACGTTCAATCTCTGTTTCGCGGCCGACTATCGGATCCAAGCGGTTTTCTTCAGCAGCCTTTGTCAGGTCAATGCCAAAGTTATCAAGCACAGGAGTATCTGAATTTGATTTCGGGATGTTGTCGCCTTTTGATCGCCTACCGTGATGTTTTTCAAAAGTGTCGTCTTCATCTTCATTATCATCATCATCATCAAACATGTTTTGTGGTGCTTGGGTCTTGTGTGTCTCTTCAGCAGGACTTGTTAT
>CALCFP010000121.1 GCA_937900725.1 uncultured Bacteroidota bacterium
AAGTCGAAGGTCTTTGGCCGGTTCGAGAAACTCGATTCGTTTGCGCAGGGAACAGGTCTCGGCCTGTCAATCTGCAAGTTGATTGCCGAGGCGTCGGGTGGTAACGTCGGATTTGATTCTGAGGAAGGCAAGGGCTCGACATTCTGGGCGTGGATTCCTATGAAAGTGTTGGCTGATAGTGAGTTGCCCGAGGCTCAGATTGCAGACGCAGACCAATTGGACAAGGTGGACAATGCCACCATTCTTGTCGCTGAAGACAATGACAGCAATTTCATGCTTATTGAGGAGATGCTTCGTGATGTGAAGGTGGAACGTGCCAAAAACGGAATTGAGGCTGTTGAAATGGTAAGGAATAAGAAATATTCCATAGTGTTCATGGATTTGAAAATGCCTCAGATGGGTGGCTTGGATGCTACCCGAAACATTCGCAAGTTCGATTCCGAAACGCCAATAGTGGCACTTACGGCCAATTCGTTCGAGTCTGACAAGAAAGCCGCATTTGATGCCGGTTGCAATATGTTTTTGTCGAAGCCGGTCCGTTTGAACGATTTGTATAGAGTGGTGTCAAAATTATTAATGGGGGGGGGGTAAAATTCAGTAAATCAAATAGATAAAATATGACAAATATTTCGCCGTCTAAGTCATCTTATTAGTATGAAACAGGCTTTATTCAATAAAAAAACAACTTATTAATGCAGATAATTAGTCATCCACATTTCTTTTTATTGTAATATTGGCCTGTGATTTGGTGGAATGAATCACCAAGACTTTTAGTTTTTTCTGTTGAAATTAAGGGGGAGTTCTATAAATTGCTTTGTAGTGATTTTGAAGATTTTGTCAGACAGATTGATTGGTTGAACGAAGGAGCAGTGCGGGTACTGTAACTGATTGCAACTGAGTAAGATGGCGACAAAAATTCAAAGCGCACAAAAGATTGAAGAATAACCCATATTTAATAATTATTAAAATCGGGGAATTAATAGAAGTCCCCTTAAATTAGCGAATTATGCTACACAACATTCGAGTTACTCTGGCAGTTGTCTTTTACACATTGATAACACTTTTTTTTCTTGATTTTACAGGTGTAATCCATACATATTTCGGGTGGATGGCAAAAATTCAGTTTTTGCCAGCGCTTTTGGCGCTCAATGTTGGTGTGGTGGTCGCCTTACTGGTGCTCACTTTCTTGTTCGGGCGTGTCTATTGCTCGGTAATCTGTCCGCTTGGCGTGATGCAGGATGTTGTGGCATTTTTCAGCAAGAAGCGCAAGAAATACCATTATTCATATTCGCCGGCAAAAAAATGGTTGAGGCGAAGCGTGCTGATAGTGTTCCTTGTGACAATTATGGCTCCAGGCCTAAGCGTAATTGCTCATTTGGTGGCTCCTTACAGCGCCTACGGACGAATAGCATCGAATCTATTTGCGCCAATATACCAATGTGGCAACAATGTGCTGGCTTATTTTGCCGAACGTGCCGGCAGTTACGCTTTTTATTCAGTTGATGTGTGGGTAAAAGGCCTGTTTACGTTTGTTGTGGCAGCTGTAACGTTTGTTGTAGTCGCAGTCTTGGCATGGAAAGGCGGACGTACGTGGTGCAACACTATATGTCCAGTTGGCACCATTTTAGGTTTCTTCTCGAAATATTCACTGTTCAAGCCAGTCGTTGATACTGAAAAGTGCAATTCCTGCGGTCTTTGCGCGCGCAACTGCAAGGCATCGTGCATCAATCCTGCCGAGCATCAGATTGACTATAGCCGTTGTGTCGCTTGCTTCGACTGTGTTGACACATGCAAAAGAGGGGCAATGACATATAAATTGCGCACAGCTGATTCAAAGGTAGAAGGCGCAGTTGATTCGTCTCGCCGTAAATTCTTGTCGGTTAGCGCATTATTCTTGGCTGGCGCTACGGTGAAGGCTCAGGAGAAAAAAATTGACGGTGGCCTTGCCATCATTCAAGACAAGCAGATACCAAATCGTGAGGTGTCGCCTAAACCGGCAGGCTCGTTGAGCGTGAAAAATTTCACCGACCATTGCACGGCATGCCAGCTATGCGTATCGGCATGTCCGAATCAGGTTTTGCGTCCGTCAACCGACATTGAGCATCTGATGCAGCCTGAAATGTCGTTTGAACGCGGCTATTGCCGTCCAGAGTGCGTCAAGTGCTCTGAAGTGTGTCCTGCTGGCGCCATAAAGCCAATCAGTACGGCTGAAAAATCATCAGTGTCGGTAGGTTATGCGGTTTGGTTGAAAGACAACTGCGTGGTCAACACCGACAATGTAAATTGTGGCAATTGTGCACGTCACTGTTCGGTTGGCGCAATACAGATGATTCCTGTCGATCCAAATAACCGTTTCTCGCTTAAGATACCGGCAATCAACACTGAACGTTGTATCGGCTGTGGTGCTTGCGAAAATCTTTGCCCTGCACGTCCGTTGAGTGCAATCTACGTTGAGGGACGCGAGGTGCACAAGGAAAATTAGGCTGGCCTATTTTTACAAAACGACTTTCATAATTTGCTTGTAGTTATTTTTAAGATTTTGTCAGATAGATTGCCATTTTTCCGAATCGGCTATATGACAATGAATTATCAATTGAAAATTGATAATTTGCCCAATGCCGTTAGGGTCGGGTTCCGACCTGATTCCAAATTGAAACCGATTCTTAATAGCCAAACACATTGATAATTTGTAATTTATCGTAGGCATTGGACAATGTAGTCAGCCATTTATATGGCCGGAATGATAATTTCAAAATTCCCAATGTCGCATACTTGGCAATGATTTATTTCATGCATTTACAACTATGGCAAATTATGCCACAAAGAATAATGTAAGCCAAAACGTTAGCGACATATTGTCGACAGGTATGTTGCCACCATTGACAAGTGGAAACTATCCTATTAAGGCTGAATATAAACTACCTGGCAAAGAGATAATTACAAATACTAAATACATTAACATTGAATATTAATTTTATTATGAAAACAAGATTTTTTTCTACTGCTGTAATCGCCATTACGGCGTTCACAATCATTTTCAACTCTTGCGTTAAGGAAGATGAAGAACAATTATCAAGGCCCCTTGCCGAAGACGAGATGAATCAATTTAAACTATTGGATGATGGTTGTGTGGTCACTTCTTTGGATAATTTATTTTATTATGATGAAGAATATAGAGGACTTACATATTATGTGGGAGTTGCCCCCGATGATGTGGAACAAGAATATAATAAAAGAGAACTCGAGCCATATACCAAATATTATTGGAAATTGCGAAATTATGATTTCATAATAAATGTTGATGGTCGCTCGTGGACCATTCAAGACACTTATGCAGAGTCAGAAGTCCGCTCTTTTTACTATGTTCCAAAACCAGAGATTGTTGATTTGCACAATGTAGAAGGCGATTGGGCAACTGTAGTAAAATGGAATACAGTAGAAGGCGGGCAAATACACGATATTCAGGTGACAATGACTCCCGACAAGGACTGCAACTACGACAAGGCACCCATTGAAGTGCCAGCAGGGCAGGATTCGTGCTACATATCGGCAGGCGATTTGGGCAATCCCAAATACCAGATATACCACAATTGGTGGGATGAGGCAAATGGCAAATACTACGAACCTGTAGTGTACGATTACAAGGTTACAATTAGCTATGACATTAGTGGTGATATAATTCCTGTTTCAGCAACCAAGAAAGGCATATTCCTGAATACAGACGGCTATGCGGCCGATGATTATTTCAATGTCTACCGATATGGAAAGATAGGCAACCGCATCTGGATGCTCGACGATTTGCGCGGATTGCTTGATGATACAACTCTGTATTATATTGTCAAATTAGAGTCGGGGCTTGAGGTTGTATTGTATTCTGAAATGGCATTTATGGATAAAAAATATGATAAAATATTTCCTAGAGGTTTCCATTTGTCAACTAATGAAGATTGGCTTGACATGGAAGAACATTTTGGGGTAAATGATGACTCTTTTTCAGAAAAAGTACAGATTTTTAATCAAGTAATGTATAAATATATTTTAGATAGTGTGGGAAGAAATAGCGTAGAAGAAAATATGTGGTGTAGTAATAAAAATATTTATGATTATTATGCTGGGAAAGGAACAGGCATTAGAGATTATTTGATTTCAGACAATGAATGGAAAGATATCAATAATCCAACTGTCAGACTTGAAGGAAAGGGACATATCACAGGGTTTAATGCACATCCAGCAGGCATACCATATATTTCCGATTTTGAAAAAATACATAATGCTGATAAAAAT
>CALCFP010000122.1 GCA_937900725.1 uncultured Bacteroidota bacterium
AATGAAAATATACATAAATTTATTGACTTTAAGACTATCTAAAAGTAAGATAAATCTGTATGACTTTGCGAAAAAATGCTAAAGGATGGTATGAATATGGATTCAAATAAATTGGAATCTCTGAATTGGTTTTTAGACTAAGTCAGAGGTAGCCAAGAAATTTGAATCGATCGGCATCCGTCGTCTGCACGTCGTAGACCTTGACGGTGCCAAGGGTGGCCACATCGTCAACTACAAGACCCTGGAGCGTATTGCCAATGGTACCAGCCTCACGGTGGACTTCGGTGGTGGCATCAAGAGCGATGAGGATATTCATATCGCTTTCGAGAGCGGTGCGCGTATGATCACGGGTGGATCGATCGCCATCAAGTACCCACAGATGTTCCTGGCATGGCTGGAGAAGTATGGCTCAGAGCGTATCATCCTGGGTTGTGACATCAAGGACGGTCATGTGGCTGTGCAGGGCTGGCTTGAGTCGAGCGATGCACGCTGGCAGACCTTCCTGCAGAGCTATGTATCGCGTGGTGTGACGCAGGTGATCTCAACGGATATCTCGAAGGATGGTATGCTGTCAGGCCCTAACGTAGAGCTGTATAAGGATATGCTTGAGGAGTTCCCTGGCTTGTATGTGACTGCCTCAGGTGGTGTGAGCTGCATGGCTGACGTGCAGCAGCTCGAACAGGCGGGTGTGCCTGCTGTTATCATGGGCAAGGCTATCTATGAGGGTCGTATCACATTCTCAGAACTGGAGAAACATCAGATAGGATAATTACTATGTCATTAGCTAAGCGTATAATTCCTTGCCTCGATGTGAAAGATGGCAAGACGGTAAAGGGCGTACAGTTCGTCAATTTCCGTGACGCAGGTGATCCTGTCGAACTGGGTAAGCAGTATAGTCTGATGGGGGCTGATGAGCTCGTATATCTTGATATCACGGCTTCGCATGAGGGGCGTCGCACCTTTACCGAGCTCGTGCAGCGTATTGCTGCCGAGGTGTCTATCCCATTCACCGTGGGCGGTGGCATCCATGAGCTCTGTGATGTGGAGCGACTGCTGGCAGCGGGTGCAGACAAGGTATCGGTCAACAGTAGTGCCGTGCGTCGCCCTGAACTGATCACAGAGATCGCCAAGCGCTTCGGCAGTCAGGAGTGTGTCTGTGCTATCGACGCCCGACTGGAGGAGAATGGCGAGTGGCGCTGCTATCTGAACGGAGGCCGTGTGCCTACAGAACGCATGCTCTTCGAGTGGGCTCATGAGGCACAGGAGCGTGGCGCAGGAGAGATCCTCTTCACGTCGATGAACCATGACGGTTCGAAGCAGGGTTTTGCCAACGAAGCACTCAACTGCCTGCATGAGGAGCTCAGCATCCCTATCATCGCCTCAGGTGGTGCAGGATGTATGCAGGACTTTGTGGATGTCTTTAAGATCGGTCATGCAGATGCGGGCCTCGCAGCGTCGGTCTTCCACTTCAATGAGATTCCGATGAAGGAGCTGAAGAACTTCCTGCAGGAGAACGGCGGAGGCTACCTGAAAGCTGCAGTTGACATTGCAGGGGAATTCCTCGGCAACAACAAACTGGCCCTTTTTGACAAATGTCTCGTCACCAATTTTAGCAGATGCCTCATACGTGTATTTTCCTGCTGGCTTGCGTCCCAAATTGAGCACATACCCCATTTCCGACGGCTGGAATGCCGACTTGAACTTGTATCCCGACTCGTCGGTGACGACAAAATCCACATCGACGGAATTGACGAGTTCCATAGACTTGTTGTAAAGCATAGCCTCCGCCACCACATCACGATGAGCAGGAATCACGTCGTCGATTGTGACCGCCAAACGCTCGCGCTTTTCGCGCACGCTCAAGTATTGAATGGTTTTGCCGATTATCTCGTCAGTAACGGAATGCGACTTTTCAGCCATATAGTCGGTCAGGCGCCAACGCCAAATGCCTTCACCGCAAATAACGCCTACTTTCAGGTCAGATGTCTGGGTAAAATAGACGAGTGGCATTTGTGTAGCCACAGAGCCAATCCGCTGATAGAAAAGCACCTGACTCGTCGGCACAACGCCATAGTCGCCATAAGGAACGTTCAATGGCGGGAAAAGCGATGTCTGTGTGGCGTCAAAATCGACAGTAAACCACTTGAAATCAGCATTAAGCGCTGGATAAGCATTCTCATAGTCGCTATGCCGTTGCCTCATATCCACACCCAAACCCGCACTTGACAGTGCCTTGAGATTAGTCTGTCCGCCGACTATCACCAACAACGGAATATTATTCCTTTCTGCCTGACTGACAATATTTTGAATGTCATTTTCAAACGATGGCAACTGATGAAGGATAATCAATGAGTATTTGCCCACATTGCCGTCGAAATCCGACACATTACTTATTGTCAGATTGTAACGCTGATTCTTGCGCAACACCTGGCTGATAGCGGAAGCATCGGGGTGCCACGAGTTTTGAAGCAACAGCACGTCGAGCACGTCGTCGCTGACATTGACTACCACATTATGCTTGTTGTTCTGGGCATTGACATCGTTTTGCGGGACATCAACCTGAATTACATACTGATGTAATCCGACTTCGTCTTCTTCGAGATAAAAGAGTTCCTTCTGGTAAGAATAATCGGATTTGATGGTGATTGTACGTTGTTCAATAAGTCTATCTTTCTCGCTGATTTTCAAGACATAATCACCGTTTGGCACCTTTTGTCCCTTGAGATAGACCATAATCGGGAAACGCGAATTGCGATAGGCAGTACGGTTTGACGCCACCCTGTCGATGGACAAGTCGGGATGTGGCAATGTGTCGCCCAAAGCGATGGTGTAGACAGGCTTGCTGAAAGCGCCCGCCCTGTAAAGCGGGTCGGCACCCTGATTGACAATGCCGTCAGATGCTATGACAATGGCCCCGACATTTTCACCATAAAAATTGTTCTGCACATAGTCGAACACTGACGACATATTTGTCGATTGTCCGTCGAACGCGAAATTTTCAGTTTCAGTCACGGCATCGGCGAACGCCAAAACACGGACGTCGAACTTTTTATCCAAACGCTGTTTCAATGCATTGAACTGCTGGCAATAAGCATTACGCACCCAAGCCGAATCGGCATTCATAGCCACCGACGACGAGTTGTCCTGCGCCAACACCACCAACGGCGGTTGTTCCTGGCTCATATGCCTTTTGAGAGCCACACCGAGCAAAACGACAAGAAAAATCGCTATGGCCAAGGACCGCACCGACATCAGCACGATGCGCTGAAAACGTTCGGCACGCGATTTCAACTGCCTGCCTGAATATTGTAGCCACGCCAACGCGAAAGCCACTACCAAGCACAACAACAACCAAAGCACTACCATATCAGACTAATGCGCGTTTATCAGGTGAGCATTCCGCCACAAACGTTGATGACCTGTCCTGTGACATAAGCCGACAAGTCGGAAGCAAGGAACGTGGCCACGTTTGCCACATCGGCAGGCGTTCCGCCACGGCGCAATGGAACCTGTTTCACCCATTCGTCGCGAATGGCGTCGGGAAGCGCTTCGGTCATCTCGGTAAGGATGAAGCCTGGCGCTATGGCATTGCAACGGATATTGCGGGCGCCAAACTCCTGCGCGACAGATTTTGTGAAGCCGATTATTCCCGCCTTTGAAGCGGAATAGTTGCATTGGTTGGCATTTCCGCGGACGCCCACAACCGAACTCATATTAATAATGGAACCGCAAGCCTGCTTCCACATTACAGGCTGAACGGCCTTGCTCATACAATATACCGACTTGAGATTGACACGCATAATGTCGTCCCACTGGTCCTCGGCCATACGCTTCAACGCGCCGTCACGAGTAATGCCTGCATTATTCACCAATATGTCGATGCGACCAAATTCAGCGACAATCTCAGCCACCTTCGACTGTGAAACTGCAAAATCCGATGCATCGAAAGCGTAGAACTTGGCCTTGATGCCCATATCGTTCAATTCCTTTTCATATTGAAGCACCTCGTCGCGCAACGATGTGCAGGTGAGTGCCAAACTTGCACCTTCCTCGGCAAATTTCAAGGCGATGCCTTTGCCTATTCCGCGAGCGGCACCCGTGATGAGTGCAACCTTTCCTTCAAGTAGTTTCATAATGTATTAGATTCGTTGTAAATCCGCCAAAGCAAAATGTATGCCTAATAGCGAAATGCATCTTGCTAATAGCCGATAAAGGTAGAAAAATATGCAAGGCAAGCGTCAGTATGCGCAAAAACTGACGGTCATTTTTCAACAAAAAAGCCGGTCTTACAATAAACTGCAACATTTAACGTATAAAAATAGGCATCAAAAGATTCAACAAGGGTCAATTTTTGATGGTGGTTTAATTTATTATTATAGTTTTGCAACGGCTTTCTGGATTCAGATAGCATTTCAAAAAAATTGAAGGACGAATGAAAAAATTATCACTACTTGTATTGATGTTTGCTTCGGCAATGGGTATAGCAAACGCACAAACCGAAGAATATATCACATTAGGTGTAAATGGCGGCATACTGAACAACATCAATGGCTACAGGATGAATACCAATTATGACGGCGAGACATTTGAAAATGGCAAACCGGGCTATAATTTTGCCATCGATTTAGGTATAAGGACTTCAGCAAAGACTCGTTTCAGACTTGAATTTGAGCACGAGGAATTCCACTACAACGCGATTTGGCACACAACTCCTGCCGACCCATCGATACGCATTCCATACAAGACAATAGTCAAGGTTTGGAACATGGGCGTAAACCTACGTTTCGACTACAAATACTTTGAAACCGAGAAATGGAAATTGTTCGTTTCGCCAGGCCTTTTATGGGAATTCAACATCAACAGGGAGACTGAAAATCATATGGTTCATTTCGAAAACAAAATGGGACGCAAATACCGCGATTGCAGTTACAAGAAATATCCATACATAGGATCAGAAAACCCAAGACACATTTTGGGAGGCAACGTTCAGCTGCTTTGCAAGTACAAGATTGCAAAACACATAGCAATAACCTTGACTCCTGAATACTACATCTACTTCCGTGGATTTGTCAAAGAAAACTACGGAAAACCTTACCAAAGGTTGACAATGAACTGCGGTCTGGAATTCAACTTCTAAGACTTGCATCACTAACATATCAAAAAAAGTCCGGTACAAGCCGGACTTTTTTAGTTTTCACCCGAAACGTTTTTCACGAAAAGAATCGCACGCTTGCAAATCCGAATATCTTTGTAAATATGAAATCACAGATAATCACACTCGACAAGCAATCGCTGCGCAGGCTTTCAAGACAATTGAAAAGTCAAATGTCGGCTGACGAGAAACTGTCGCAATCCGACAGCATCTTCGCACAAATAGAGCAATCAGACTATTTTGCGAAATCTGACAACATCGTTTCATACTGGTCACTTGACGATGAGGTTGAGACTCACAGGTTCGTAGAGCGGTGGGCAACACGCAAAAACATCTACCTGCCAGTTGTTGTAGGCAACGACTTGGTTTTCCGTCAATTCACCAGCACCGACAATATGCGCGAAGGCGCCTTTGGAATAATGGAACCTACCGGGGAACAACTCGGGAACCTGTCCGAAATAAAGATGGTGATAGTTCCTGGCGTTGCCTTCGACAAGCAAAACAACCGCATGGGTCGAGGACGAGGTTTCTACGACAGAATGCTTTCCGTCACCAACGCTTTCAAAGTCGGCGTCGCCTACAAATGCCAAATGTTTGAGCAGATACCAATCTGCGACAACGACATTCCAATGGACATAATAGTTATTCCGAAATGACACTTTTCTACATCATCATCGCCATCCTGGTTGCCGACTACACGCTGAGCCAAACACTCGACCACCTGAACTCAACATGGCGCACAAGACCCATTCCGCCCGAATTGGCAGGCATCTACGACGACGAGAAATACCAAAAGCAACAATCGTACTCTCAAACCGTAAACCGGTTCAATCTGATAGAATCGACAGTAATGCTGACGGCAACGCTGGCGTTTCTCTTCCTTGACGGGTTCACGATTGTTGACGGCATCACAAGTTCCACAACCAGCAACATGCTCTTGCAAGGCTTGATTTTCATAGCCATCCTGTTTATCGCAACCGACATGATATCAACCCCGTTCGACATTTACGACACGTTTGTGATTGAACAGAAATACGGATTCAACACCACCACACCAAAACTCTTCATAACCGACAAGTTGAAAGGATACCTCGTGACAGCAATAATCGGAGGTGGAATCTACACGCTGATTTACTGGCTCTACGCCACACTCGGGCAACAATTCTGGATTTACGCATGGATTGCAGTTTCCACATTCTCACTGTTCATGTCGATGTTCTACTCAACGCTGATTGTGCCACTGTTCAACAAGCAGACGCCACTTCCAAAAGGCGAACTTCGAGATGCGCTGAATCAATTCAGCCAAAAAGTCGGATTCAATCTCGACGGGATCTTCGTCATAGACAACTCCAAACGCTCAACTCGTGCAAATGCATATTTCACGGGACTTGGCAAGAAGAAGCGCATAGTCCTTTACGACACACTTATAAAGCAAATGTCGACAGAAGAGATTGTCGCCATATTGGCGCACGAAGTCGGGCATTACAAAAAGCACCATATTGTTTGGGCATTCCTGTCAGGCGTCATCCAAACCGGAATGATGTTGTTCCTATTCTCGCTGCTGGTTTCAAGCCCTCAACTTTCAACAGCACTTGGTATCAGCCAGCCAAAGTTTCACATTAGCATGATAGCGTTTGCATTGCTGTACGACCCTATATCAGTTGCCACTCAACTACTAACTAACATATTATCAAGACACAGCGAGTATCAGGCTGACCAATTCTCGGTCCAACACAGCAACGCACAAAATCTTGTTTCAGCATTAAAGAAACTGGCAAGCAACAATCTCTCGAACCTGACTCCGCACCCTGCATATGTCTGGTTCAAATACTCACATCCATCATTGTTGCAACGAGTTCGAGCACTGATTATCAACACTACTTGTGAACAAAAAAATTTATAAAATGGCAAACAATAAGTCAAGAAATTAATTTTATTGCTATTTTTGCAAGTCTAAAATCAAGAAAAAATATTTATGGAACCTATTCGATTAACAGGAACAGACGATTGTCCTGAAGTCATTTTGGACCCATCAACAGGCGAATTCAAATTCTCAGGCAAGTCACTACCTGAAGATGTCAAGGAATTTTACCTCCCAATACTTGATTGGATTGAAGAATATGTTAAAAAACCTATAGACGAAACAATCGTTGAATTCAAGATGGAATATTTCAATTCCGCTTCTTCAAAACAAATTCTCGACGTATTGGAACACTTTGCAAAAGTCAACGAAACAGGCAAGAAAATAAAAGTCAACTGGTTGTACATTGAAGACGATGAGGACATGGCTGAGGCAGGTGAATCATATAGCGACATTGTTGACATTCCATTCGAAATAACCCCATACGAATAAATCTTAACAAGAGATATCATGAGACACATTGCAAAACAATTAATTAGCATTGCAATGTGTCTTTTTTTTGTCTTTACGGCAAATGCACAAATATACAATCCGGAATCAAAAAAGGTTGTTGCGGGACAATTGGGCGAGATAGTCTGGAAAGACGGGATACACAATAATTGCGACGCGCGATTCGGCACACTTGTCGCCAAAGAGAGACGGAACAGCATATCGCCATCTCGACAGATTGGCATTCCCGTAATCTACATAAAGCCGACACAGGAAGACTCCAACGGACTGCCAGTGTTTGTATTTGGTGGCGGACCAGGCGAAAGCAACCTTGCCAACACAATGTTCTTCGAACAAATCATCACCCGGAATCCGATTGTGATGATTGGCTACCGCGGGGTCGACGGCAATACACGCCTCGACTGCCCTTGCCTACTGAATGCCGTGAAGGATATAGGCAATGGACTAAAAACAACAAATGACCCTTACCAATTGGCCATAGACTCATGTATCGATAATTGGCACAATCAACTTATTGACATTCAAGGATATTCAATTACAGAAGAAGTCAACGACATTGAAGATGTACGATTGGCTTTGGGGATTGACAAGTTCCACGCAGTATCTTTCAGTTACGGAACAATGCTAGTGCAAATGTACGCACAGATTTTTCCCGGACACATTGACCGGAATGTAATCATAGCCCCTCGCCTACTATACGATTTCAAGATTCACGCTTCCGACATAGCCAACCTCGACAAACAGATAAACAAATTGCTAACCCCCGACAACAACTTTATAATCAGAAATTTAATCAACCAAAGAAATACATTTGGCGTAAACAGCGAGCAATTA
>CALCFP010000123.1 GCA_937900725.1 uncultured Bacteroidota bacterium
TAAATCCAACTTATGACCATCCCGTTATTGACAAGGCTAGTCAGTGGAAATTGTGGAACAATATAGGTCAAAATGTTAATGTCGTATTAGTGCCAGTCTATTTGAATGGCAACGACGGCATTTTCAATATGTCGTACTACAATCTGTTGAGTGGCTTTGATTTGACCGCATTCCCTTCATATTATGAACCTTGGGGGTATACTCCGCTTGAGAGCATAGCCGTAGGAGTCCCTACTGTTACAACAAGTCTTGCTGGTTTTGGACAATGGATGTCAAAACAAACTAGCGGCATTGATGACGGCATTGCTGTCATTAAACGTACTGAAGACAATTATTGGGAAGTGGTTGATGAATTGGTATCCATTATTGACAATGTATATCACAAAAATTCAGCGGACCGAGCCAATTTACGCAAAAAGGCCAAAGAACAGGCCGCAGCAATTAGTTGGGACAATCTGTTCCATTTTTATGTCGCTACATACGAAAAGGCGTTGAGCCTATCATTATGCCGACTTGATACGCAAAAAAATCACACAAATAATAATATAAACATTAGAAAGAAACTTATGAGTAACGAACCAATTTGGAAAAAAATGGTTATCCATTCTGATCTTCCTGAAAGACTCAAGAATTTGGATAAACTTGCTAATAACTTGTGGTGGTGCTGGAACTATGAGGCTATAGAAATGTTCAAGTACATAGATCCGGAATTGTGGCAGAAAGTTGAGAAAAACCCAATTGCATTGCTGAAAGTTGTGTCAACTGCTCGTCTTGAAGAATTGGAAAATGACACTGCGTTTTTGGCAAAGTTTGATAGAGTTTCAAAGAATTTCGCAGAGTATATGAATGTCAGCCCTCGTACTGACATGCCTCTTGTAGGCTACTTCAGTATGGAATACGGTTTGACTGATAATTTAAAGATATTCTCTGGAGGTTTGGGCATTTTGGCTGGCGACTATCTGAAAGAGGCCAGTGACTCGAATATGCCAATGGTTGGTATCGGATTCCTGTATAAATATGGTTATTTCACTCAGGAATTGACAGTCTCTGGAGAGCAGCAGGCAAGCCTTGTCCCTCAAAATATGGACAATCTGCCAATTTCATCTGTTCTCGATGAATTCAAGCGTCCTCTAACAGTATCGCTCAACTTGCCAGGGCGTATGGTGCAGGCCCGCATCTGGAAAGTCCAAGTTGGACGTATACCTTTGTATTTGCTTGATACCGAGTGTCCAGACAATAACCCCGAAGATCGCACCATAACACATCAACTTTATGGCGGCGATTGGGAAAATCGTTTGAAACAGGAAATGTTGCTTGGCTTGGGTGGCATTCGCGCGCTGAAGGCAATGAATATAAAGCCTGATGTTTTCCATTGCAATGAGGGACATGCTGCTATGATTAATGTAGAACGTCTGTCTGATTACGTTCAACATGAGAACCTCACATTTAGCGAGGCGTTGGAGGTTGTTCGTTCATCATCATTATTCACAACACATACACCAGTTCCTGCCGGACATGATGCATTCGACCAACAGATGATTCGCACTTATTTGCGTCCTGTACCTGAACGGCTAAAGGTTGATTGGGATACATTCATCAATCTCGGCCTTGCACCTGATGGTAAATTCTCAATGAGCGTGTTGGCTACTCGTACTTCACAGGAAATGAATGGCGTCAGCATGTTGCATGGCGACGTGACCAAGGAAATGTTCAAGTACATGTGGCCTGGATTCTCTACAAACGAGTTGTATATCAATTATGTAACCAATGGCGTTCACATGCCTACATGGGCTGCCAAGGAATGGCGCCGTTTGTATGAAAGCACATTTGGCGACGGCTTTATGCAGGATCAGTCCAATACCAAATACTGGGAGAAGATCTTTGATGTCCAGGATAGTGTTATTTGGGATTTGCGCAACCAATTGCGTAAGAAACTTATCGACTATGTAAAAACTCGTTTCGAGAAGAGTTCTATCATGCGTCATGAGAGTCCTAAATATGTTGTTGAGACACTCAGCAAGATCAATGAACATACACTTACAATCGGCTTTGCCCGTCGTTTCGCCACTTACAAGCGTGCTCATTTGCTTTTCAGCGATATTGACCGTCTGGCGAAAATAGTCAATGATCCACAACGTCCAGTACAGTTTCTGTTTGCAGGTAAGGCACACCCGCATGATAAGGCTGGTCAGGATTTGATCAAGAATATTGTAGAGATATCACGTCGTCCTGAATTTGTAGGAAAAATCTTGTTCCTAGAAAACTACGACATGGATTTGGCAAAACGTCTTGTACGTGGCGTCGATGTTTGGTTGAACAACCCAACTCGTCCATTGGAAGCCAGCGGCACCAGTGGACAAAAGGCCGAGATGAATGGTGTCCTGAACTTCAGTGTTCTTGATGGATGGTGGGTTGAGGGATATAAAGAAAAGGCAGGTTGGGCACTTCCACAGGAACAGACATACCAGAATCATCAATTCCAGAATGAACTTGATGCCGCATCTATATACAGCATCCTTGAAAACGAGATAATACCATTGTTCTATTCCCGAAACAATTTTGGTGTGCCTACCGAGTGGGTTCAATACATCAAACGATCAATTGCCGGCATAGCGCCTCATTTTACAACAAAACGAATGCTCGATGATTATATTAACAAGTATTATTCCAATTTATATAAACGTAGTGGCAAGATAATTGCCAACAACTTTGAAGTTGCCCGTAATTTGGCAAGTTGGAAGAACAAGGTTTATGAGAATTGGGATAAGATTGAAATCGTATCTGTTGATTTCCCAAGCACATTGAAGACAGAATTCAAGACTGGACAAAACTATCATGGCGAAGTTGTTGTCGATATTAAGGATTTGGACATTAATGACATAGGTGTGGAGATGGTTATCATGGACCAGAATTGTACTAGATTGATGGATAGGAAAGAGTTGAAGTTGAACAAGAACGTCAATTCAATGGCATTCTTTG
>CALCFP010000124.1 GCA_937900725.1 uncultured Bacteroidota bacterium
GCATCGGACAATGGGCACGCCACACCGACAACCCGACAGCAAAGAACAGCATCATACACTCGTTCAACCGCAACTTTGCAAAACGCACTGACGGCAATCCAAACACTTGCGGTTTTGTGGCATCACCAGAAATGGTCACCGCAATGGCTATTTCGGGTTCAATGCTGTTCAACCCTCTAAAGGATACTCTGACAACTGAGGACGGCCGTAAGGTTATGCTAGATGCGCCAAAAGGCGAGGAGCTGCCTGCAAAAGGCTTCATCACCGACCCTGACGGATTCCTGGCAGCACCAGCCGATGGTTCTTCTATCGAGATAAAGGTAAATCCTGACAGCGAGCGTCTGCAACTGCTGACACCATTTGACGAATGGGATGGCAAGGACTTCGACGACCTTCATCTTCTTATAAAGGCCAAAGGAAAATGCACGACTGACCACATCAGTATGGCAGGCAAGTGGCTTCGCTTCCGCGGACACCTCGACAATATCAGCAACAACCTGCTGATTGGCGCTATCAACGCGTTCAACGAACAGGCAAACCAAGTGCTTGACACCGAAAGTGGCAACTACATTGCCGTTCCTGAACTGGCACGCTCATACAAGGCAAAAGGCCTACGCAGTATAATTATTGGCGACGAAAACTATGGCGAAGGTTCAAGCCGCGAACACGCCGCAATGGAACCACGCCATCTGGGCGTCAACGTGGTGCTCGTGAAATCATTCGCACGCATCCACGAAACCAACCTTAAGAAACAAGGCATGCTGGCCCTTACATTTGCCGACAAGGCCGACTACGACAAAATCCGCGAAAATGACACATTCGCTATCAGCGGTCTGACGAAATTCGCGGCAGGCGTCCCTCTGCAAATGACAATCAAGCACGCTGACGGCACAAGCGAGAAAATAGCAGTCAACCACACTTACAATGCCGCACAAATTGAATGGTTCAAATTGGGTGGCGCATTGAATCAAATCAGAAAACAATCAAAAAAATAATAGTTATGGGAGAGAAAATCACAATCAGCAACGGTAAACTGAATGTTCCAAACAATCCAATAATCCCTTACATCCAGGGCGACGGCATTGGCATCGACATTTGGCCTGCATCACAGAAAGTAATGGATGCTGCCGTTGAGAAATGCTACGGCGGCAAACGCAAAATTGAGTGGAAAGAGGTTTTGGCAGGCGAGAAGGCTTTCAATGCAACTGGAAGTTGGCTTCCTGACGAGACACTTGACGCATTCCGTGAATACCTTGTAGGCATCAAGGGCCCGCTTACAACTCCAATTGGCGGTGGCATCCGCTCACTTAACGTGGCACTTCGCCAAACTCTTGACCTGTACGTTTGCTTGCGTCCTGTACGCTATTACGAAGGCACTCCTTCGCCTGTAAAGCGCCCTGAACTTGTCGATATGTGCATCTTCCGTGAAAACACCGAAGACATATACGCAGGCATCGAATATATGAACGGAACTGATGAAAACCTGAAAATCAAGAAGTTCCTCATCGAAGAAATGGGTGTCAAGAAAATCCGTTTCCCAGAATCATCAAGCATCGGCATCAAGCCAGTCAGCAAGGACGGTTCCGAGCGTCTTATCCGTGCTGCAATACAGTATGCCATCGATCACAACAAGCCATCAGTGACATTTGTCCACAAAGGCAACATTATGAAGTTCACCGAAGGCGCATTCAAGATTTGGGGCTACGAACTGGCAGAGCGCGAATTCGGCGACAAGGTTTACACCTGGAACAAATGGGAGCAACGCAAGAAGGAAATCGGCGAGGAGGCTGCCAATGCCGAAATGGCCGCCGCTGAAAAGGCAGGAAAGATCATCATAAAAGATTGCATAGCAGACGCTTTCCTACAACAAATATTGACACGTCCTGCCGAGTATTCTGTAATTGCCACCCTGAACCTTAACGGCGACTACATTTCAGATGCACTTGCCGCTTGCGTTGGTGGCATCGGCATCGCTCCAGGAGCAAACATCAACTACCAAAGCGGATACGCCATCTTTGAGGCAACTCACGGAACGGCACCAAAATACACTGGCAAAAACGTATCAAATCCAGGCTCACTGATACTTTCAGGCGCAATGATGCTTGAATATATGGGCTGGAACGAAGCCGCCGACGCCATCCGCGAGTCGATGAGCAAGACCATATCGCAAAAGACCGTAACTTACGACCTTGAAAGATTTATGGAAGGCGCAACCAAACTATCGACTTCCGATTTTGCCGACGCTCTGATTAAAAACCTGTAAAAAACACCGATAATGGAGAACTTCATTTCCGACGTTTCACGATTAGTCAACAATTCTTGCCAAATCGATAAGGATTTGTTCGAGAAGTACAACGTCAAGCGCGGCCTGCGCAATGCCGACGGCTCGGGCGTCCTGGTTGGCTTGACCAACATAGGCGACGTTGTCGGCTACAAACGTGAAGGTGACCAACTTATTCCAACTGAAGGCGACCTGCGTTACCGCGGATTTCCTATTCGGGAACTTGTCAAAGGCTTTCAGGCTGAACACCGCCCTGGATTCGAGGAGACAACATTCCTCTTGCTTACAGGAAAACTGCCTACGCCACTTCAATTAGCCGAACTTACAACTCATCTGGCAGGCAAACGCGACCTCGACGACAACTTCACAAATATGATTCTGTCGTTGCGCGGACGCGACATTATGAATATGCTTGCACGTTCAGTACTGATTCTCTACACTTTGGACGATACTGCCGAAGACTATTCCTTGCCATCACTGGTAAAGCAGTCGCTCAACCTGATCGCAAAACTGCCTGTAATAGTTGCATACTCGTATCAGGGAATGCGCCACGCATTTTACCGCAAGTCGCTTGTAATACGGCACCCGCAAGCCGACCTGTCGGCAGCCGAGAATTTCCTCTATATGGTGAAAGGACACAAATACACACCACTTGAGGCTGAGATCCTCGACCTTATGATGATTCTTCACGCAGAACACGGCGGCGGTAACAACTCCACGTTCACTATGCGTCTGGTTTCATCTGCAATGACCGACACTTATTCGGCTACTGCCGCTGCCATCGGCTCACTGAAAGGTCGCTTGCACGGCGGCGCTAACCTTCAGGTTCTGGAAATGATGACAAACATCAAGAAGAACGTAAGCAACTGGGACGATAAGGAGGAAATCAAGTCGTACCTGATGAAGATTCTGCGCAAGGAAGCATACGACCGTTCTGGAAAAATTTACGGCATAGGACACGCCGTTTACACAATTTCCGACCCTCGCGCACAACTGCTGAAGGAAAAGGCCATCGAACTTGCAAAGGAGAAAGGACTAGAAAAGGAACTTCAACTTTACCTGAACATTGAAGAAATTGCGCCTAAAGCACTCGCCGAATACAAGAACGGCAACGTGAAACCAGTTTGCGCCAACGTCGATTTCTTCTCGGGATTCGTTTACGAGGCAATCGACATACCACGCGAACTGTTTACGCCAATGTTCGCCATTGCACGTATGTCGGGCTGGGCTGCACACCGTCTGGAAGAAATAACGTTCACATCGCGACGTATCATTCGTCCTGCCTATAAAAACGTCATCCAGAACGAATATCACTACGTTGCCTTACAAGACAGATAATTTTTTGATATTCAAAAAAAAGCCATCTAACAAGATGGCTTTTTTTTGTCATTCAATATATGCTGATAAAATACGTAACATTCCGCAAACATTCTGTTACAGGCAAAAACATCAGGCAGACAAGACATTTGTACATTTGGTATGAATAATCTTAAAAACAAACAATATGGATAATAAGAGGATAAAAGCCATTATGCCAATGGCGCTGACAGCACTAATGCTGGGCAGTTGCGGGCAATCACCCGAAAAAATGTTTGAGAACATCGAACTGACTCAAGGCTACAAGCCACAAACAGAACACAACCCACTGGCTACACAGAAATTCGGTGCCGACCCATACGCAATGGAGTACGACGGACGTGTGTACGTATATATGACCAACGATGTTCTGGAATACGACACTGCTGGCAACGTGACCAGCAACACATTCTCTAAGGTAAACAAGATTTTCTGCATCTCGTCAGACGATATGGTAAACTGGACCGACCACGGAGCAATGCCGATAGCAGGACCTGACGGCGCCGCCAAATGGGCTCAGTTCTCTTGGGCTCCAACGGCTTGCCACAAGACCATTGACGGCAAGGAGATGTTCTTCCTGTATTTTGCAAACAGCGGAAACGGCATCGGCATCGTCACATCTGACACACCTTCCG
>CALCFP010000125.1 GCA_937900725.1 uncultured Bacteroidota bacterium
AAACTTGGTGTAGATTCCTCCGTAAATACGTTTGAATATTCTGTTTCCTATCAAGACAAACAACTTATTATTAATGGCTCTAAGGCTTTAAATAATATAGATTTAGTAATAGGAGGATTTCCTTGTCAAGGATTTAGTATGGCAGGAAATAGAATCGTTGACGATCCAAGAAACTCTCTTTATTTAGAGATGTTAGAGATAGTGAAAAATCTGCAACCAGACTTTGTGATTTGTGAAAATGTCAAGGGATTGAGAAGTATGTTAGGCGGAGAAGTAGAAAAGAAAATTATTGCGGATTACAAAGAAATAGGGTATGAGATGAATGTTACTGTTTTATGTGCAGCAGACTATTATACACCACAGAAAAGGGAACGTGTTATATTTATTGGAAATAAAATTGGTGTTAAAAATTTCCATCCTCAACCAATGTTATCTCCTTCTGAATATGTAACAACAGGTTCGGCAATCCAAGACTTAATGCACCATCCTGAAGATGAAGGGTTTAATCATGTCCCAACGAAACATAGTCCAGAGATGGCTCAAAGGATGTCTGAATTACCTGAAGGGAAGAGTTTGTATAAAGGATATTCTGATGCTTGGAAAAAATGTCCATGGAACGAAGCATCTTGTACTATAAAAGAGAATCATGGAGGTGTGAACATACATCCCAAACTACCAAGAGTGCTTACAGCAAGGGAAATGGCACGTTTGCAGTCTTTCCCTGACGATTTTATATTTGAAGGAAAAAAAAATAAACAGCTTGTTCAGATTGGCAATGCCGTGCCACCTATGCTAGGTAAAGCAATAGGTCTGGCTGTTCGTTTTTCTAATAATGATTTTTGATACTCAATGATAATAATCGTACCTTTACGAAGGTATGAATCAAGATAGTATAGAAATTGAAAACGAGTTGTCAAAACTATGGTGCAACTTGTATAATAGCATTATGACATCCATATTATCAGCAAACAATCCTGAAATAGACCTTCATAATTGTATGGTTTGCAAAGCTTCAGTCCAAGATAACTGTCTGATGTTTACAGACAAAGATGGAAATTTGAAATCCGCGGAAGAATACGAAGACTGGGTAATGTATTCCGTATACAATTATTTGTGTCAAATAAGCCTTTAAGATCTATTGTGGAATAAAATACAATAGTGAAAGTTTCTTTTACTTCTGTCAATATTCCAGATTTCGCCTTTATGCAGCACTTTATATCTGCGCAGGAGAAACTAATAATAAAAGGTGTGGTTAAATATAAGGATGAGGTGCTGGCAAAGGAAGCAGAAGGCTGTGCTGGATAAGTATTTGAAATAAATAGGAGTGTATTGTTTCAGTACTTGGCAGTATCTCCGTCGCAGATTAAATGATTATTCCCCTCAATGAGTGACGAAAAACATAAAAAAACCTCCCTCAATAATGGATGGTTTTATTCTCTGCCAAAATACTATTACGAATAAGCGCCGTTTTTTTAGTTGAAGCATCGGTTCTTGCCAAAAGTCCGTTCCATAAAAAGAACTTCTCCGTTCATCGTGGCGAAAGACGCTACGCCCGACGTGAGGAACAGAAAGTTTATTTTTAACGCAACCTTTTCTTAATGTGAAACATCTTATATTCGCTGTTAAAAAATACATTTATGAAAGCGGTTAACCTGTCGGTTGCCATAATGTTACTGGCAATCAGTGTTATATCGAATGCGGAGCCAAAGATTTTCGTACGTGAATACAACTATCAGGCATCGGAATCGGACAGCAAACTGTCGGCCCGCTCGTGCGCCCTTTCGGCGGTTAAAGGCCTGCTGGTTGAGGAGTTGGGCGTTTACATTGAGAGTTATGTCAACTACAACATCGAAGATGACGGCCTGAAGATATCAAAGGATTTTTATACCAACGAGATACGTCAAATGAGTATGGGCGTGGCCGAAACCAAGATTATTGATGAGCAGTGGGACGGCCACACTTATTACGTAAAGGCTGAAATCACCGTCGATCCGTCGGACGTGGTGCGCCGAATAAACAAATCGATTGAAGACAGGAAGAACGACGTGTCGGTTGACAGCCTGCAGGCGGAACTCGAAAAATCGAAAGAACACATAGTGGAATTGGAACGGAAACTGAATGAACTAAATACGTCGTTGCGGAAAGAGGAGGACTTGGAAATGCAGTTGCGCTGTGCCGATGCCAGTGCAAACTTGCTGGATTATATTGTTGAGAGCAACGATATTACGGCCGTGGCCCTGAAATTGCCGTTAGGAATGAGGCGGTATAAGGTGAAAGATGTTATGGGCGAGCCTGACGAGTTTGACAGTTTTTCGTTGGAAAGGCGTGTTACGTGGTACGAATGCAAGTATGGCAATGTCTGGTTGCTTTTTCGCGATTACGATTTGGTATATGCAGTCGGTGTTTACGACTTTTGTCCCAAATGCGACAAGTCGGCATACGAAGGACGTGGTGTGAAGAATCTTTTGAAAAACAAGTTGACTTATGATTCGGATAAGCAATAATTCAGTCCTTGTGGTATGATGTGTGAATAGAAAACTTTATAAATCAAAAATATGTGTATGAAAATAGTAAAATCGTTAGTTGTTGTGATGTTGCTGGCAATTAGCATTATGTCGAATGCGGAGCCAAAGGTTTTTGTACGAGAATACAACTATCAGGCATCAGAATCGGACAGCAAGTTGACGGCAAGGGCGCAGGCCTTGTCGGTGGTAAAAGGACTGCTGATTGAGGAACTTGGCGTGTATATTGAAAGTTATGTCAATTATGATGTGGAAGACGACGGCATCAAGGTCTCGAAGGACTTTTACACCAACGAGATTAGGCAGTTGAGCGTGGGAGTTGCTGAAACAAAGATTATTGACGAACAATGGAACGGCTCGACATATTATGTCAAGGCGGAGATAACCATTGACCCTTCGGATGTTGTGCGTAGAATAAACAAGTCGATAGAGGACAGGAAGAACGATGTCTCGATTGACAGTCTGCAAGTGGCTCTTGAAAAATCAAAAGACCACATTGTGGAATTGGAGCAGAAGCTGAAGGAACTTGAGGAAACGCAGGCAAAAGAACAGGCTTTAAAGACACAATATGAAGCCGTCAAAGCCACAATTGACAATTATATAGATGAAATCAACATAAAAACGAAATTGGCATTGCAATTTCAAGTTGGCGCGAGTTTGGCAGATGTTGAGAAGATAATGGGGTACCCTGACGGCAGGGGACCTTGTGTTAATTCGGCAACAGATAGAGGGGATTATTCTACAAGAAAATATGGGAATGTATGGTTGTTGTTTGAAGGTGGGGTTTTATATTATGCTGTTGGCATAGAATCATATTCGAATAATATAATATTTCCTCAATCTTATTGGTCTAATGGTGTTAAGAACTTACTTAAATCGCCGAAATACGATTTTGATGAGGATAAAAACAATAAATGAGGATTAATGACGTTTTTGTGTCAGTTATTAACCGAATAAAACGTTATTTATATGAAACCCATATTCCTTGCAATGCTGACAAGTCTAATCTTGTCACAAACGACATTCGCACAATCAAATGACGAAGTCAGTCGTCAAACAATTGACAGCCTTTATGAAGAAATTGCCAAATTAAAGGCAGAAGTGACATTGCTGAATGAAAAAATTGAGGCATTGCAACCTCAAGCTTTACAATCAAATCCTTCACTTGAAAATATAGAGGAGAACATTGATGCCTTTTTGGAAAACAATGCAAACATGACAGCATTGGCCCTTAAATTGCCAATTGGAACAACAAAGGAAAATGTGCTTAAACTTTTGGGGAATCCAGAAGCGGACAACCAAAATTTGAAAGTGTCTGAATTGGGCGGTTTTCCAGGGGACAGATTTAAATATGGCAATGTGTGGCTATGCTTTAGCAACGGGATATTGCTGTATGCTGTCAGCGTTGAGAAATATTCGCCTTATGCTCAAATTGAAAAATATGAGGAATTAAAGGTTGAAAACTTGCTTAAGAAAAAATGAGTTGCATTTTAAATAAGTTCCCTACAAGGTACCTGAAATTCAATATTTGTGGAATAAATGGTCTTTAAGTACTGCGTTTTGTACAATTTATATGTACAAAACATCAGTTGTTAACTGACGAGTGCCTCCCACATGACATTCGGGAGTATTAATGCGTATGTCACAATCGATTACGGCAACACCGTTTTTAGTTCGGATGACATTCTCGTCGTGCATATCGCTGAGGTAAATGTCAGTTGTGGCGTATGTCCAATTTCGTGCATTTTTGAGTGTGAATCCTATTTTTTCAGCATAAATGCGAATCTCGTCATCTGACATATGCGTTCCTTCAATAAAAGGTTGTTCCACAAGAATGCGAAATTCATTATTTGCATTTCTTCCGAAGCCTAATACTGTCATTTTTGTTTCTGGGAAGTATGCGTTATGAAGTGAAATGCGGTCAAGAGCCAAAATTGGTTCTATGAAATAGTCTAATCCAATTGTTTTGACGGTGGTTGAACCATGGTCATATACATGAGCTTCTCCACCTTCAGCAATTTGTTCTCCCAAAAGTGATGTCATTTTGTTGTCGATGTTCTCAAACCAACAATTGACGGCACGAGCCCATTTTTCTATATGAATTGCTTGCGTCGCTGCTCGTTGTTGCTGTCTTTTGAATTCGTTGAGCTCTTGAGGGAGAGTATTTGTGCCAATTTTTGCTCCCGCGATAATGGATGCAACGACATTTGCATAACCTCCAGTTGCACAGCCATGCTGTTCTTGCGGTGAAAATCGTTGATATACCAATTTCCCGCTGATGAAATCTGATGCATAAGTGTCTAATTTTATCAAACCTTCAGGCGTATAATTATTTTCGATTATTTTGTCAATGTCTGCCCAAAAATCTGTGTTTGTCATTGTTCTTGATGTTGTTTTGTTGGCTTTTGCCTTCGTTTGTAAAAGTAGTAAAAAAAACAAAGCCGATTTTCAACAAGAAAATCGGCTTTGTTTTTTATCTGAAGGATGTATTAAGGTGTGTTCTATAAATTCACCGTTTGAAATATAAATATTACAAAAATGGGCT
>CALCFP010000126.1 GCA_937900725.1 uncultured Bacteroidota bacterium
AACATATTGTCGGGATATTTACTGCCAACAACAAGCCACTTTCCATTGTGCGACCAGCCGTGATTGCTCTCGGAACAATCGCTGTTGACATTAGGCTGAATGGTAGTCTCCATGGTTTGCAAATCGAGCAGGCATAACTGAGATTCTCTGTTGTAAGGTGTAAAGTAGCCTCTGTCGGCAATGGTATAAGCCAGGTATCTGCCGTCGGGCGATGGTTTTGGATATGTGATGCTGCCATTGACATCAGCGGCACGCAAAAGAGTGTCTGCAGAACTCCAGGAGTTGGTGGCTTCATCATAAATGATGCGCAAAAGGCTGTAACGGACATTCCTGTCAAATTGTTCTATGTCTTCGTCCTTTCGAGTTGGCGCACTAATGTAGTAGAGAGTACGGCCGTCGGGCGCCCAAACGGGAAAATTCTCCATATCCTTGGTAGATAACTGCGGGCAAGTGGTGAGCGTTTCGGTCTTCATATTCAAAACAACTATATCTGACTTATCGTCATAGACATAGATACGTTTTGCATAATTATTGTGGAAACGCTGGTGAATAATGTTTGTTGACATTGCAATCAAATATCCATTTGGATTCCACGAGGGATAAACGCCTGCAGACATTGAGATGTCGGTCTTTGTGTTGTATTTCTGCAACTTGCCATTATAAAGAATTGTAGTACCACCATTGTACTTGCGGGTATGCAACAAAAGTGTATTTGGATTTTGAGAACTGAACGAATGGCAATTCATGCAAGCATCATCAACATTCTCATTCTCAACAATTGGCTTTTGCTTGAAATTTTCCAAATTACGTTCGTAGATTCCCATGTGGTCCCACAAGACATAGCCTGTGCCTATCAAACGGTAGGCCAGATAAGAGTCGATGCTGTCGGGCGAAACAACTTGGTAGAATGGTGCATATTTGACAGGCTGGCCAGAAGAGTCGGCTATCACCAATGTATAATTCAACGTATCACCTACGTTCTTCCTCAACAATCTGCGCCATTGACGCTTGTTCCAAATCATTTTTCCGTCAGGACATTTGAATGCCAATGTCTCTGTTTGGGTTTTGACTTCAACAGAAAGCAGTTTATACCCCGACTCGGCCTTGAAATTGAGCGGCGCAATATTGACTGGTATGACAATATCAGTATAATCGGGGAAAATGCGTGGCTGCGAGTTGCTTTCGTTTGTACAATCGACACTTGTGCAGGACGTCACAAGAAATGCAACAACAACGACATATAGTAATCTATTCATAGTTATAGGCGTAAAATCAATTATTTTTTAGTTTGCTTATTTATTGGATTGTCAAATACATAGTATTTCCAATATGAACCAGGGAAATTCTTGGCCACAAGCCTGTACTTGTCAGGTCCGGACGAAGACATTAGCTTGGAAAATTTCTTGAACGAATCGTTAATGAACGGCTGAACCTTGAAATCATAAGACTTTTCCTTGACATTTTTTGTAGTTGCCCAATACAGTACAAGCGCCTCTTGATAAGCCCTTGGCATGCTGTTTGGATCGACCTTGCAAGTGCCAGTTATGAGCAAATCGACGAAGAGGTTCAAGTCGTTGTCTAGCAATGCGCTTGCGACAAGGTATTGATTGCTCAAATAATTGTCTTTATTCGCATTCAACATATAAATCATGTCGTTCTGAACATTTTTCAGATAGAAATCATATTTTGGATGGTTTTTCCTTAGCAAGGAAACTTCATTTGCATCCAACTCAGTTCCGCTGACACCGTTTATGAATTTTTCCCTGTCGGCGACGAAAGCCTTGGAAAACATTTCATGGCTGTATTTTTCCAAATATTTTCGTGCATTGGCATAATCTTGCAAGATTATCAAATCGTCTATAATCATCCGCATTACATAATGGCTCTCAAGGAATGACACATGTGCTTCGAAAGCGAAATGCAAAGAATTGGTAATAAGTCCTATTTC
>CALCFP010000127.1 GCA_937900725.1 uncultured Bacteroidota bacterium
GACAGTATGCGCTGCTGGCCGTCGAGTATGAACTGGAAGTCGCCTTCGGTTTTTTTGTCGTCGATGCCGTCGATGTCAAACGGGCGGATGAAAAACGCATATTTGGCAGGTGCTTTCCAGAAGAACAGTGAGCCAATCGGGTACTGGTTGTAGATGGAGTTGAGCAGTTTCACCACTTTCGACTTTTCCCAAATGTAGTCGCGTTGGAAGCGTGGAATCTTGATGTTTCCAGCCTGCAGTTCGTCAATCAGTTTTTGCAATGTCCAGTCGGTTGCAATGCTAAGTTTCTGTTCCATTATGCAATGTTTTTATCGTTCGAAAAGATTGTTCAGGAGACTTTGGTTCTCCTTGCGCATATTAGGGTTGCCGTTAGGCATCAGTGCGCCGATGAGCTTGCGGATAGGCATATTCTGCAGCCATACGCGACCCGTGCCGCGCAGTGTAGCCACAAACAGGCCTTCGCCGCCAAACAGCGACGATTTCAGGCTGCCCGACATCTGTATGTCGTAGTCGATTTGAGGCTCAAATCCCACAATGCATCCCGTATCAACGCGAAGCGTCTCGTTGTTAAGCCTACGCTCCACAACGGCTCCGCACGAGTGCAGGAACGCCATTCCGTCGCCTTCGAGCCTTTCAAGTATGAACCCTTCACCGCCGAGCAGGCCTGCGCCCAGGCGCTTGTTGAGCGTTATTGATATTCTGGTGCCCAAAGCGGCGCACAGGAACGCATCTTTTTGCACTATTATGCTGTTGCCCGACATTGCAAGGTTGACAGGCATTATCGTGCCGGGATATGGGGCTGAAAAGGCCACATGGCGCTTTCCGAAACCGCGGTTTGTGAAATGCGTAATGAAAGCCGATTCGCCGGCAATCATCCGTGAGCCGGCCGAAAGAAGTTTGTCAAAGAAACCTGCCGACGGGTTTGAGCCGTCGCCCATTTTCGTGTCAAACTCGATGCCATCTTCCATATACATCATTGCGCCAGCCTCGGCGATGACGGTCTCTCCCGGGTCAAGCTCCACTTCAACAAGCTGGATGTCGTGACCGATAATCTTGTAGTCGATTTCGTGTGAATGCATATTGATTCAATTAGTGTTGTTGGATGAACAATCCGAAAAATTTTTTGAATGTAGTTACATTTTGCCGATTCTGTAATGTAAAGAGGAAATTTTTTAATTGCTGGCTCAAAAACTACAGATATATTCACAAAAAAACGCGCGAAAAATAAAATCCCGCGCGTTTCCTTGTCTTTAAATTCTAATAATGGCTACTGCTGTTCAACAATGTTGAATTCCTTCCAAACATCGGCAAACTTGTATTTGTCGACAGTGCCAACGGGAACATAAAGAGTAATTTCCGATAAAAGTATCTCTCTAAAAACATCAGGGATAATAGATATAGGGTTATCCCAATGGACTTCAATTGAAGTCAAACTTGAGCAATTACTGAAAGCATCTTCGAGTATGCTTGTCACTGTATTCGGAATTTCAATAGAAGCCAAGGCAGTGCAACCATTGAAAACACCTACACCAATGCTTGTTATTGAATTTGGAATATTAAATGCTGTCAAGCTTGTGCAACCATAAAAAACAAGATCACCCATATATGTAACAGAATTCGGTATCTCGATTGAAGTCAAGTCTGCACAATACTCAAAAGCACCATGCCCTATGTTTGTAACGGAATTCGACAGTTGCCAGTTTTTCGTAACCAAAAAAAGCATTACCACCTATGCTTGTTACAGAATTTGGTATTTCAACTGATGCCAAACTTTTACAGCCTGCAAAAGCCCCATAATCAATGCTTGTTACAGAATTTGGAATATTGATCGTTTTCAAGCTGTTGCAATACTGGAAAGCATAATCTCCAATGGATGTTATCGAATTCGGAATGTTGACCGATTTCAATCCAGTGCAACCATTGAACGCGTCATCGCCAACACTGGTGACTTTATACGAATGACCTTCATACTCAACATTTTCAGGAATTGTTACTTCTGATGACGACAGGTTACACTTTAACACTTCGGCAGTAGATGAACTTGTTGTACTATAAATCCAATCATCAACCGTGAATTCAGGAATTGGCTCATAATCATTCTTATCGCATGCTGTGCAAACGGCTAGTGCTATGGCTACAAAATGTTTAGTGGTTTCATTAATTTTGTTTTTATTGTATAAATGTAAAAAATGTTAGAAACAATTTCAAGGTTCACAAAAATAAATGTCGAAAATCGCTTACCAAACAAATTCATTATATAAAGCAATGCTTTATATGACACATCATTGCATCTTGAATTTGTATAACTAATCGATTTTTGTCACTTCCGATTTGCAAAGAATGTTTTTGTCAGGGTCAAACAGCACAGCATTTACCTTGAAACCTGCAGGAATGACAAATTTCTGTTCTTTTTCGGTATTGTATATGCGCACGTCTTTGGTCTCGGCATCGCCAACAAGCCTGATTTTAGGATGCATTGCATAAAAACCGACAGAAGGGTGGCTTGTGGTCTGCTTAATAGTCAGCACCACATCGTTGCTCTCGTTTTGGCTATATTCCACCTTGTATATGGGATAGCCTATTCCATATATCCAATTATTGAAAAACTGCGAAAGGCTGGTGTCTGCGACAGATTCGAAACATTGGCGCGCATCTTCTATTGATGCAAATCCGTTTCCATGATTTTGGAGAATAGAACGGCATCCCTTGAAAAACTTTTCTGACCCTATCTCATTGCGAAGCATTTGCAGCACCAATGCTCCCTTGTCGTAAGTTGCTGAAATATCAAAAATGACATCCATATCGGTTGTGTCTTTGACATATACGGGCTGGGAATTTAAAGCGCCAGCAAGTTTATATTCCTTCCATCGTGTAGTATCGTCAGAATAGAACTGCTCTATCGCCAGGTATTCAGAATATGAAGCAAATCCTTCGTTTATCCAGATGTTGCTCCATCCTTTGCATGTGACATAATTGCCGAACCATTGGTGAGCCAACTCATGAGCCACAATCACTGGGTCAAAATCATATAGGAATGTCATTGTCTGATGCTCGATTCCGCCACCCCAGCCAATTTGTGCGTGTCCGTATTTTTCATTAACATAAGGATATGGTCCATAATAGTTGCCGTAAATATCAATCAAATCGGCAGTATATTTCAAGTTGCCGGAAGGATAATTAGTGGACGGCCAAACATAGTCGACCAATTCAATAATGCGGTCGTTTTTCAGCAGGAACTTGCCGCTATGCACATTATAAACTCCAACTGCGACTCCAACCATATAATGGTTTATAAGATGACGCTCCTTGTAATGAACCGTATGCGCCATGCCAACAGGCACGTCGCTTACCAACACTCCGTTTGATGCCACACTGTATCTGGCAGGACAGGTGATATAAATGTCCATTGAGTCTATCTTGTCATAGAAGTTCTGACGACATGGCCACCAGTCTTTTGCACCGAACGATTCTGACAAAGTCCATAATGTGTGATGATCGGTGTTTATCTTGAAAGAACCATATCCTGTGCTG
>CALCFP010000128.1 GCA_937900725.1 uncultured Bacteroidota bacterium
GCACTGAAGAATTCCTGCAAGAGATGCGCGACCTCGGCGTAGGCATTTACCTCACCGGCGGCGAGACTGCCGACGTAGGAGACCTTGTACGCACCATCATCGTTGACAGCACTGTGACCTGCCGTATGAAGCGCTCCGATGTCATTGACAATGCCAATATCCGTCCAGGCGATGTCATCGTGGGTTTGAGCAGTTGCGGTCAGGCTACATACGAGAAGGAATACAACGGCGGAATGGGCTCAAACGGCCTCACAAGCGCCCGCCACGACGTGTTCGCAAAATATCTGGCACAGAAATATCCTGAGAGTTTCGATGCCGCCGTTCCCGACGAACTGGTATATTCAGGCAAACTGAAACTCACCGACAGCGTTGAAGGCTCGCCTGTAAATGCAGGCAAACTTGTGCTGTCGCCTACTCGCACTTACGCGCCTGTTGTCAAGAAACTGCTCGACGAGATGCGTGCCGACATCCACGGAATGGTGCACTGCTCTGGCGGTGCACAGACCAAAGTGCTTCACTTTGTCGAGAACGTACACGTCATAAAGGACAATCTGTTCCCTGTTCCTCCATTGTTCCGCACCATAAAGGAGCAAAGCGGCACCGACTGGAAAGAGATGTACAAGGTCTTCAATATGGGGCACCGTCTTGAAGTCTACCTTGACCCTGCCAACGCACAAAAGGTGATAGAGATAAGCAAGTCATTCGGCATCGATGCACAGGTTATCGGACGCATTGAGGCTGACGACATCACAAGCCTGACAATCAAGAGCGAATTTGGAACATTCGAGTATTAGGTACTCACACACATACAAGGACAATTTGCGTTTTTAGAAGGACGTGGATTGTCCTTTTTTAGTTAATAACATTGCTTAAATAACAGAGACATATAAAAAATGGCATCAGAAAACACATTACTCGACAAATTGGAGGCGATACGCATCCGCTTTGAGGAAACGTCACAGCAGATAACCGACCCCGAAGTGATTGCCGACGTCAAGCGATTCGTAAAACTCAACAAGGAATACAAGCACCTTGAGCCAATAGTCGATGTCTACAAGGCATACAAGACCCTAGTATCAAACATTGACGAAGCACGCGAAATCCTCAACACCGAGAAGGACGAAGAGATGCGCGAAATGGCAAAAATGGAACTCGACGAAAACGAGCCGAAAGTTGCCCCTATGGAGGAAGAAATAAAGTTGCTGCTTCTGCCATCGGACCCTGAAGACGACAAGAACGCCATTCTGGAAATACGTGGCGGAACGGGTGGCGACGAGGCCGCACTGTTTGCCGGCGACCTGTTCCGTATGTACACCAAGTACTGCGAGACCAAGGGCTGGAAACTTGAAATATCAAGTTGCAGCGAGGGCGCCGCTGGCGGATACAAGGAAATTGTGGCCCGCGTGAGCGGCACTGGCGTATATGGA
>CALCFP010000129.1 GCA_937900725.1 uncultured Bacteroidota bacterium
TGGAGAAAACGGACTGACGGTAAGGAGGAAGACATGAGTTTAGTATCTATGAAGAGCATCCTTGACGATGCAAGCAGGGCAGGATATGCGGTTCCGGCATTTGATGCAGTCGATCACGCATCGGCAGAAGCGGTTATTGCCGCAGCGGAAAAGACAAAAAAGCCCGTTACAACAGTTGTTGCCATAAGCTCATTTTTTTTCATTAAAAACAAAACTCTTGTGCCAAATTGAACAAACATATATGTATAATTGTGGCAGTCAAACAGGCTCGTATGAAATTCGTCTTGTCGTTTTTTGCGTTGATCTTTTTTGCCGAAACGTCTTTACTTGCAGGTGAGGCGCCAGATGTCTCCGCTTCCGATAGTGCAGTGTCGTGTGTCAGTATCGGTGACACGCCTTACAGTTTCAAGGCAAAACGCTTCATTGTGCCTGTAGCATTGATGGCTACGGGCATTGCTGCCGTTGAGAGCGATTGGGCAAAGGACCTCAATCACGATATTCGCGACAATCTGCAGGACATTGTTGGCAGTCACGTCCGTATCGACGACTATATGCAGTATTCGCCAGTTGCGGCAATGTACGCGTTGCACTTGTTCCGTGTCGATAGCAAGCACGATTTCATCGACCAGACAATATTGTTTGCCACATCGCACGCCATAATGACCTCGTCGGCAAGGTGCATGAAAATTGTCTGGGACGAAGAACGGCCGTCGTCGCACGCCACCAATTCATTCCCTTCGGGACATACCGCCACGGCGTTCATGTGTGCGCATCTGCTGGCTCGCGAGTATTGGGACGTCTCGCCGTGGATTGGCATTGGCGGATACACTGTCGCGGCGGGAGTCGGTTTCCTGCGGATGTACAACGACCGTCATTGGCTTACCGATGTGGTTGGTGGCGCCGGATTGGGTATCATGTCGGTTGAGGTTGCGCATTTGCTCTATCCATTTTTGGCAAAGCACATTTTCAAAGGCCGCAAGAACCACAATATCTATCTTCTGCCTTATTACCAAACAGAAACGCAGGCTGTAGGAATGACCTGCAACCTGCGTTTCTGATAGCCATATCGGGGTTGTCCCGAATAGTGGATTGTCATTTCACCCAGCCGTTCATCCGCATCCACCTTGTGCAGTCTTCGCGCCAGAACGACTGTGTGTCAAGCGGATTTTTCACCTGAAGGCCGTGGTCGCCTTTTGAGTAAAGGTGCAGTTCGCATTGAACATCGTTTTGACGCAAGGCGTTGGTGTATGATATGCTGTTTGCGTAAGGGACAAGTTTGTCGTCGAGGGCGTGGGCCAAAAAAGCGGGAGGCGTATCCTTAGTAACCTGTTTCTCGCTCGAAAAGCGGTCAGTCAGTTCCTGATTGGCGTCAAGCCCGATAAGCGCCTCGCGGGTTCCCGAATGGGTGTATGAAGGGTCGAGGGTTATTACGGGATAGATGAGTATCGAGAAGTCGGGCCTTGCGCTTGCGTTGATGGTTGGGGCATATACATTGTCGTTGTAGTGGGTCGATGCAACAGAGGCGAGATGTCCGCCAGCCGAGAACCCGATTACGCCGATGTGTGTCGGGTCGATGCCGAATTCTTC
>CALCFP010000130.1 GCA_937900725.1 uncultured Bacteroidota bacterium
GAGGGTGCCGATGTAAGCCAGGAAAGTTACGATGCCAAGGAAGGCATTGTCACAAACTCGCCTCGCGAAGGCGTCAAACCATATATCGACTTCTCGCTCAACGGATTGACAATCAAGGAAGCCATTGCGGCAACCAAGAAATATGTCAAGGAACACAACCTTGGACGTGTGAAAGTCAACTACCGCCTGCGCGACGCCATTTTCAGCCGTCAGCGTTATTGGGGCGAGCCATTCCCCGTCTATTATAAGAACGGAATTCCTCAAATGATTCCTGACGACTGCCTTCCGATACAGTTGCCCGAAGTCGAGAAATTTCTGCCAACAGAGACAGGCGAGCCACCGCTGGGCAATGCCACCGTTTGGGCTTGGGATGAGAAGAACCGCAAGATTGTGGAGAACTCAAAAATCGACAACGTTTCGGTGTTCCCGATTGAACTTTACACAATGCCTGGTTTCGCAGGCAGTTCGGCCTACTATCTGCGCTATATGGACCCACACAACGACAAGGCCTTGTTGTCGGGCGAATGCGCAAACTATTGGCAGAATGTCGACTTGTACGTTGGCGGAACCGAGCACGCAACAGGTCACCTTATCTACTCGCGTTTCTGGAACAAGTTCCTGTTCGACTATGGCGTGAGCGTGAAGGAAGAGCCATTCCAGAAGTTGATAAACCAAGGAATGATACAGGGCCGAAGCAATTTCGTATATCGCATAAAAGACACCAACACGTTTGTCAGTCTCGGACTGAAGGACCAATACGAGACAACTCCAATCCACGTCGATGTGAACATTGTAAGCGCCGACGTGCTCGATGTTGAGGCATTCAAGGCTTGGCGTCCCGAGTACAACAATGCTGAGTTCATCCTCGAAAACGGCAAGTACGTTTGCGGTTGGGCCATTGAAAAGATGTCGAAGTCAATGTTCAATGTGGTGAACCCTGATATGATTGTCGACAAGTTTGGTGCCGATACCCTCCGTCTATATGAGATGTTCCTCGGACCTGTTGAGCAGAGCAAGCCTTGGGACACCAATGGCATCGACGGTTGCCACCGCTTCCTGAAAAAGTTGTGGAATTTTGTAATCGATACCGAGACAACCGACAACGCGCCATCCAAGGCCGACCTCAAGATAATCCACACCCTCATCAAGAAGGTGACTGGCGACATTGAGCAGTTCTCGTACAATACAAGCGTTGCTGCATTTATGGTTTGCCTAAACGACCTTACAAAGCAGAAGACGACAGCACGCGAAGTGAAAGAATTGCTTGTTGTCCTTTTGGCTCCATTCTGTCCATTTATGGCCGAAGAACTTTATCACACCCTCGGTCACGACACATCAGTATGCGATGCCAAATGGCCTGTATTTGTTGAGGAATATCTTGTTGAGAGCACTGTAACCTATCCAGTGTCGTTCAACGGCAAGACACGTTTCTCAATAGAGATGCCTGCAGGCTCTACACCGCAACAGATTCAGGAAGCCGCAATGTCGCACGAAATGGCAGCCAAGTGGCTCGAAGGCAAGCAGCCTAAAAAGGTGATTGTCGTTCCAAACAAGATTATCAACATTGTGTTATAGACAACAATATCTTGATATACAGCAAAAAGCCACCTCAATTCGGTGTGGCTTTTTTGTTGTGTGATAATGTTGTACGGTTTTTGGTTGTTTCGCACAGATGACACGGATGTCACAGATTTGATTTTGTTGTTGCAGAGACGTTGCGCGCAACGTCTCTGCAAATTAATTGAATACGAATGTAGGGACGCGGCGCCCGCGTCCGATAATAGACACAAAAGGTTGCGACGAAAGCCGCAACCTTTTTTATTTGTCATTTGTCCAACGTCTAAAGTCTTGTGTCCAACGTCCTTTAATTTCAAATTTGTAATTTATTCTTTTCCTTGTAACTCGTTGTGTCAAAGTTTTTTGTTAATTTGCAAGTTGAAATTGTCAAATAGCAAACATGATTTTTGCTATTAGGTATATGTTTGCATTATTTTAAAAATTTATAATAAATGAGGAAAGCATTACAAATTCTTGTGTTTCTCTTTGTAGCATCGAGTATGCACACATTTGCGTCACCATCAGGACCTACACCGTCAGGACATTTTTACTATGATGTTGACTATTCAACACCATTGACAGTAGGCAATCCTATAATCGATACCATCAGTCTCAATGAAGACGGGTACACGCTTAATTTTGGCCCATCATCGCCCACACCTGCACATGGCTATACGGTTGCGCTGAAAAAAGGTGTAACCTACACCATCAGCGCCATTGTACGCACTACAAATGGTGAAGAAGCCTATCTTTCGCCTGCCGTCGGATTATTGACAGGAGGCAAATTCACCAAAAACACATCCGATTTACTTGTCTGCAATTTCAGGTCAATTTTTTCATCGGAGGTGTATGCGGGCAAGTTTTTCACACCTGACACCACTGGCAACTATCGAATTCTTGCCGCAAATAATTTTGACAATTCCAATATCAAAAGTGCCTACGTCACTGTTTCGGTTTACGAGACCCCAGTTGTTTATGCGGAAGATGCAAATTACACATCAATCAGCCTTGGCGAAACTACCGGAACGCTCTTTTGCACTTCCGATTCACTATACCGCGATGGATATGCCCGTTTTAGCGCCAAGTTCTTCAAGGTCAGTCTGAAGGCAAACGAGACATACAATATTTATTACGAACTGAGCAAAAAGGCTGAGGGCCAATATACCATTGTTCCTAGCATTAGCGTAAACGGCAAATCACTAAGCCATTCTTCTCAGAATGAAGTCTGCAGTGTGGAGCCAATAACTTATAAACCGACATCCGATGGCGACTGCAAAATTATTATCTATAATGCATATTCTGGTGCTGCCGCATCCGAATATAAGTACAGAGTCATAGTGGAGAAGGCAGACAAGCTTGATAACTTCGATGCTCTCGATTACAGCGCCGAATACACTGTCGGTTCCGTTATTTCCGGCTCTCTCAATGCCGACGACAGGTATGTATGCTACACCAGCGGACAAAAGGCTTATTATGGGTATGCCGAAGGCTACAGCGTGACTGTTCCTAATGATGGCGAGTATATATATTGCTTAAAGGAGGAATCAGCCGATA
>CALCFP010000131.1 GCA_937900725.1 uncultured Bacteroidota bacterium
ATATTCAAGAGTGTCAACCTTGACTGTGTCATTGGTACCATTGTTGGCATACCAAACTGTAACGTGTTTGTTGAGTTCCCAAACGGCATAGAATGCGGTGTCCTTATCAGGCATTGTGCTAAAATCCGAAATAGCAGCACCGTCAACAGCGTCTGACCAGCCCAAGAATGTGTAATGGTCTCTTGTTGGAGTAGTGACCGGAGCCACAATCATAGTTTCATAATCAAGTGTGTCAACCTTGATTGTATCGTTGGTGCCATTGTTGGCGTACCAAACTGCAAAGTGTTTGTTGATTTTCCAAATTGCAAAGTATTCAACATCATTGTCAGGCATTGTTTCTGTTTCGACAGCAATAGTCGCATCGGAAGTTGTGCCCCAACCAACCAATGAATAACCAGTGCGGGTTGCTGTAGGCTCAACTACTTCAGTGCCATAAGCAACTGTGCCATTTGTGTATTCACCGCTGAGTTCGCCACCATTGCCATTCCAAGAAAGACTATGTGTGTTGAGTTCCCAAACGGCATAGAATGCTGTATCTTTTGCAGGCATTGTGCCAAAATCAGAAATCACGGCTCCATCTGCAGTAGTCGACCAGCCCATGAATGTATAATGCTCATATTCCGGATCATCTGGTTTTGCGATAGGCTCGCCATATTCAAATGATGTTGTTTTATAGTTTAATGTGCTACCATCATTGAATTTCCAATCGACATCATAAGAGTTTACACTCCAAATGGCAAAGTATTCAACATCATTGTCCGGCATTGTGCTTATATCAACAGCAATGGTTGCATCGGCTGTTGTTCCCCAACCGACAAATGAGTAACCAGTGCGGGTTGCTGTAGGTTTTGCTATTTCAATACCATAAGCAACTGCGCCCTTTGTGTATTCTCCGCTGAGTTCGCCGCCATTGGCATTCCAAACAAGATTATTGCTGTTGATTTGCCATTTGGCATAGAAAGTCACTTTGTTGGCATTCATTGTGCCAAAATCTGTTGTGACATTGCCATTGCTGGCTTTTGACCAGCCAAGGAATTGATAGTGCTCTCTTGCAGGATCAGGTTCAATCTTGCTTATTGCATTGCCGAAGGTGACATTGTTTGATCCATATATCTTGTCGGTGCCATCGTTCATCAACCATTCAACCACATAGTCGTTAACCACCCACAAGGCATAATACTTGACATCGTTGTCAGGCATTGTGCTGGCGACAGTTGTTGGATTAGTTGATGTGGCAGACTCGCCCCAACCTGCAAACTTGTAACCTGTTCTTGATACATTTGTTGGCGCCACAATGGTTGTGCCATAAGCAACTGTGCCACTTGTATAAGTACCGCTCAACTCTCCACCATTGGCCTCCCAGACAAGGGTGTGCTGGTTTGCCTCCCAAACGGCATAATAAGTTACGTTATCGTCGGGCATTGTGGATATTTCAACGGTTTCAGTTGAGCCAAGCGTTGTAGTCCAGCCCTTGAAAGTGTACCCGTAACGAGATGCCGAAGGTGCCGTTATAGTTGTGCCATAAGCAACTGTGCCACTTGTATAGGTTCCACTCAACTCTCCACTATTTGCATTCCAGGTAAGGGTGTGCTGGTTGATTTTCCAAATGGCATAATAATCGACATTTTCATCGGGCATCGATGTTGGAACCTCAATTGCTGATGTGGCGTCGGCGCTAGTGCCCCAGCCAACAAGAGTATAGCCAGTGCGGCTTGCCGTAGGCTTTACAATAGGAGTGCCAAAACCAATTGAACCGCTTGTGTATGTTCCGCTTAACACGCCTCCATTGCCATACCAACTGATGTTGTTCTTATTTGCTTCCCATTGGGCATAGAACGAAACTTCTTGAGTGCCCATAACGCCATAGTTGCCATCATTAATGACAGCGCCGTTTTGTGTTGCCGACCAGCCCAAGAATTTATAGTGGTCCCTATTTGGAACACCACCTTCCCATTTAATCGGTTCGCCATAATCGACATAGCTTATATTATGGAAATTGTTTTCATCGTTCCACCACCACGAAACTGGGAATTTTGATAGTTCCCAAACGACATAGTACGTCAAATCTGCATCAGGCATGGTAGTCGCAATTTCTGAACTTAAAGTGGCATTAGGCACCAAAGCCCAACCTTTATGCTCATAGCCAGTACGTGTCAAAACAGGTTCGATTATTGGCGTTCCATATTTGACTGAATCTTTGGTATATGATCCGCTGCCAATTGTACCATTTGTAGTAATCCATACAAGATTATGTTTATTACGTTTGTAATAGATTTTTACGACAGTGGAATTGTTCTCAAGAATTATTGCCTGACTAAACGGTTGAACTGTAAATCCATTTTCTGGTTTTGCGTTCGCTTCGGTTTCCAATCCCCACGCTCCCGTTCCATTATCGAAAATGGTTGTGCTAGAAGGATAAGTGCCATCCAGATTTTCGTAATAGTGATAAACAATATAACTCTTGGTGTCATTGTCGGCAAAGATGGCATAATATATGGTTTTCCCCTCCACTTTGGCACCTGTCAAAGTAAGAGCCACATTTGAATTTATATCGGTGTTCCAACCAACAAAGTGCTTGCCAGCTGCGGCTTCTGGATCAGATGGGACAGACAAATCAGAACCATATTTGACTCCAGTATTGCTATCATATGTCTGGTCGCCATTCATCCAAGTAATGTCATATATGTTACGGTTGTAATAAATGTTTATGACAGTAGTACCATCTTCTTTAATGATATCTTGTACAACAGCTTCTTTTAATGTGAAACCAGTATATGTTTTTGCCTTCGCATTTGTTGACAATCCCCATACGCCTTCGCCTGTTTCTGATTCTTTTAAAGAATATGTTGTTCCGTCAAGGGATTCCTGATAATGATTGACAGTGTATGGCTTGGTGTCGTTGTCGGCATAAGAGGCGTAATAAGTTGCTGACTCAACAACTAAAGTGCCCAAAGTCAACCCCTCGGTTGAACCTTTAATGGTATTCCAACCTACAAAATGTTTGCCTGCTGGGGCTTCGGGGTCGGTAGGGATTTGCAGTGTGGCGCCATATCTGTATTTGCCACTTTCATTTTCGATTTTTGTTTCTCCGTCGTACCAGGCAACATCGTATTCAACACGATCATATTTTATATGAATGACAGTAGAGCCGTCTTGTGCAATAACAGCTTGTATGACAGAATCCCTTAATGTGAACCCGGTGTAAGTTCTTGCCGCTGCATTTGTCTGTGCCCCAAAGGATCCTGATTTTTCATCAATAATTGGGTCGGCGGTATAATTATTGTCATCAATGTTTTGCAACAAGTGCTCAACATGATAAACGGTGCTGGCATTAGGTGCAAATAAAGCATAATAAGTTTTAGCGGTATCGACTGTAGTACCTGCCAATGAAAGTGCCACTCCTGCATTCTTTTCGGTATTCCAGCCAACAAAATGCATGCCTGCCTCTGCACTAGGGTCGGCAGGTATCAGCAAATCTGAGCCATATTTGTACTCACCACTCTCACTTGATAATAAAGTTTGCCCATTATACCAGGCAATATTGTATTTTTTTCTAGTGTATTTTATTTCTACGGTTGTGAATCCTTTTTCAGCAATTGTCTTTTGAACTATTTTGCTCGGAGCAGAAAAACCTGTGTATTTTCTTGCTGTTGCCGTTGTCTGTTCACCGAACTTGCCATATCCGTAGTCGGTATCGGCTGGCGTGGCGGGATATGTCCCATCCACATTTTCCAAAATGTGTTTAACTATATAGGTCTTGATGTCGTTGTCGGCAAAGATGGCATAGTATGTGACCGATTCCTTCACCTTTGTACCTTCCAACGAAAGCGCCACAGTTGCGTATGGGTCGTCATTCCAACCTACAAAATGCTTTCCTGCAGCTGGGGTAGGGTTTTTTGAAGGAATTCGCAATTCGGTATCGTACAGGAACGACCCACTACTACCTGTGATTGTTTCGCTGCCGTTTTTCCACGTAATGGTATAACTGTTGCGGCTATAACGTATATTAACGACTGCTCCATCTTCGGTTATTTCTTGCTGCTGAATCGATTCTCTCAAAGAAAATCCCTCGTACGATTTTGCCACTGCCTCAGTATATGAACCAATGGTGCCAAAGCCGCCTTCAGTTTCGTTTGGTTCAGTAGGATAGGTGCCGTCTATATTTTGCAAAAAATGTCTTACGGTATAAGGCTTGCTGTCTAATGAAGCAAAAACGGCGTAGAATGTGGTGTCATAGCGAAGAAGGCTGTATTCATCGAAATTAAGTGTCGTGGTTGCCGATTCTTTGCTGTTCCATCCGACAAAGTACTTGCCCGAAGGGACATTGACAACAACATCCGGTGCTTCTATTTTCGTGCCATACGGATAAGTGCCACTGCTTACTGGTGTGCCACTGGCCTTCCATGTGATGTTATAATTGTTACGGGTGTAATATATTTTTACAATAACATCGTTAGCATCAAGTGTTTTCTGTTCGAAAGGAAGAGCTGTAAATCCTTCGTAGTCTCTAGCTTCGGCAGTGGTTGGCCGCAACAAATATCCCTCGCACTTTACGCTTTCAGGAGCTTCAAAGCCGTCGCCTGTGATATTTTGCTTATAGTGCTCAGTATAATATGTTTGTTTGGTATTCATGACGTCAGACAAGAACTGGCCTGTGTCCTTCACCACTGCAAAACGGTTCCATATTGAAGCGTTTTTGTAAATTTCAAATGCTGCCTCAGGAACATACAAGATTGTATTCTTCGTGTACATGTCGGAACTGAAGGAACTTGTCGTCACCGTTGGTGGTTGCATTGCTCCAACCCTTATGTAGTTTAACAACTTCATATTTGCCATGTTGCCACTGTTTCCGTCAACTACAGATGTAATGTCGTCGCCCAAATCGAGTCCTTTCAGATACTTGTTTTGGTAGAATGCGTGGACTCCTATTTGAGTCGTACCATCGGCAACCTTGTAAAATAAACTTGTATTTCCTCTTGGATAAGAGATAAGTTTTGTCTTCGCCTTGTTGTACAATACACCATGCCCGTCACTGCTGTACGTTGCATTTGCTGGATCAACGGAGTATCTTTCCAAATTCTCGAGAGGATACAGATATTCTCCGTTAATGCTGCTGGCAACCTTGTTTATGGCGAAAGTCTTTGCATATCCATTGGTCTTTAATGTAGATACAGTGATTGTATTTGTCTTGGCAGGCATTACATAGTCCTCCAGCGTCACATCGGAACCATACATCACCATAGTGACAGTATCATCAGAATAATAAACACCGTCAATTACGACATAAATGTTTTGGGCATTAAGGAAATTGACTGAGTACTTTGTGCTATGGTAGGCAGTTGATGCAATATTCGATGATTTTAACTTTGTACATTGCCCATAATCAATGTTTTGAATGTATTGATGATTATAGAATGCATAACTTCCTATTTTAGTGACATTTGCAGGAACCACAAAGGTTGCTTGCTTATTACATTTAAAATAACGGCATAAAGTGGTGTCTTTTGACTCGTATTTATACAATTCATTATCAACCAAGGCAAAAGTTTTGTTGTTCTCGTCAATAACTGGCAAGAAATCAGCGTGGGCGTACATCAATGCATCCGTGCTCATTGTATTGACTTTTGGACCAATGGGAAGAGTCAGCACAGAGCCCGACACTACCGAACCTATGCTTGTTACATTCTCGCCTCCGGTAATGGTTTTCAATTTTTGCATTGAATAAAACGCATATGTAGCGATCGTTTCGATAGATGACGGTATTTCGTATGTAGTGCCATCCAAATATGGAGGATAATAATACAGTTTTTTCATGTCCTTGCTGTACAATACGCCATCGGCATCTGTGCACAGCGAAGAACTCGACCCATCGACATAAAAATGCTTTACATTCGGGAATGTAGTCCAACTGAAATAATTGCTTTGTCCGCCAAGTGTCTGTATATTCTTGCCTAAGGCCAGAGTGTCGCCGTAGTTTGGAGCAAGCACTGCACAATGGAAGGCATTTGATTCAATGCTGGTAAGGGCATCACTGTCCAGATTTATTATTATACCCGTACTGTTAGGCCCGCTGACACGCTCAAAAGCTTGTGTCTTAATTGTTGTCACATTGCTTCCCAATGTAACCGATGCCAAATCGTAGCAATAGTAGAATGCTTGCTTGCCGATTGTGGTGACATTATAAGTTATATTTCCTACGGTAACGGATTCTGGAATGACCACATTGCCGGAATACTCCCAATCGCCGGCAACAACTGTGGCTTCACACTTTATATTGTCCAACTTGTAATAAATAGTTCCTGCTCCATTCCCAGACTTAAAGTCATAGTCATACGCGAACGATTCTGAAATTGCCAGCAAGGCAACAAAAAGAATAATAAAACGTTTAATCATATCTTAATTGTTTTTTTGTTATCATAATGGATTTTCCCCAAAAAAAGTAATGCACAAACTTACTACAATACACCATATAAATAAGTGTGTTTTGAGCAACTGCCTATAATAGATGGCTTAACGACAATTTTTATTGACAAATATCAATTTTCAAAATTTTTTTGCATGTTTACAACGCTTTAGGCAATTGACTTTTTCAAATCACGGTTTTACCGAATCGGGAATATTTACAATATTTGCACACTATATCAATAAGATGCCACTATTCGGATTCATCGGAAAAAAGAAAGAAGCACTTGTGCCACTACGCAATTTGGGCATAACCTGCGATGTGCACTCTCACCTGCTTCCAAACGTTGACGACGGCTCGCAGTCGGCAAAGGACAGTATTGACCTGATTGCCAGGATGAAAGCGCTTGGGTACAGAAAAATAATATGCACGCCTCACATCATGACTGGATTTTACAATAACACGCACGAATCAGTCCGCACATCGCTGGATTTCATGAAAGGCGAGCTTTCGCGCCAGAATATAGACATTGAACTTGACGCAGCCGCCGAATACTACATCGACTACGACTTTATGCAAGACCTGAGCAAAAAAAGAATGCTCACGCTTGATGGCAATAAATTGCTGTTTGAATGCTCATTTACTAATGAACATCAAAATTTCAACGAGACAATATTCGAAATGCAGGTAAACGGCTATACGCCTGTCCTTGCACATCCCGAACGATACTTGTACTGGCACGGCAAAATAGATTTTATGAAAGAACTCCACGACCGCGGAGTCTTGTTCCAACTTAACATGCTGTCAATTGCAAATGCTTACACACGCGATGTGAACACTGCCGCCAAGACTCTTGTCGACAATGGCCTGTGCGACTTTATCGGCACCGATTTGCATAACGCAGAGCAACTGAATATAATTGAACAAGCACAAATAACTGAAAGTGCATTTGAAAAAATAAAGGCACTTAAACTGCTCAATAACAACTGCTAACGCTTTTGCAACTGAGAGTTGAATGTGCAAACACCATTATTTATATCGTTTTTGCTAAATTGCAGTACTAAAAAACAAAAATTATGAATTGTAAATTATTTGCATCAATCTTGCTCTTGGGCATAAGCACGAGCCTCTGGGCTGGCAACATCACTTTGTATGAGTCTTCGTTTGAAGATTCTTTAGGTAATTGGAAATCACGCAGTTCAGAGATAGTGGCCATATCGAGCGAAACGGCACACACAGGCTCACAGTCGCTCAAGGTATCAAACCGGACTGCCGTATGGAACGGCGCACAACTTGCATTAACGGAATTCAACAATGCAGGCACTTACACTGTTGAGTGCTATGTTTCGTTCAACAACGACAACTACGCCAGCCACAAATTTCAACTTTGCTGGCAAAACACTGCCGATGGTTCCCCGTCATACCCGACAATCAACGAGGCAACTTGCACAAAAGGCAAATGGGCCAAACTGTCAGGCACGTTCACCATTGTCGAAGGCATGACCAGCGTAGCGGTTTACATTCAGACAGCATACACCGACAACCCTACAGACAAGGATTTGATGGACTTCTTCGTTGATGATTTCAAGTGTCAAAAGGCCGAAGAAGAGCCTTATGACATTGAATCGTTGTCAAATGGCATTTCTTTAAAAGAGATGTACTCGTCATACTTCAAGGTGGGGACAGCCGTAACAGCCAACGAACTAGCTCTTCCGAAGGCAAAACCACTGATTGAGTATCATTTCAACAGCATAACTCCGGGCAACGAACTGAAGCCAGATGCAATGCTGAACCAAACACAATGCCAAAAAGACAACAAGCCGGCTGTAAAACTATCGAGCAATGCAAAATACATACTGCAATATTGCTCCGACAACCACATCCCAGTCCGCGGACACTGCCTTGTATGGCATAGCCAGACTCCAGGATGGTTCTTCCGTGAAGGATTCAAGGCAAGTGGCGAACTGCTTGACAAGGAAGCCATGACTACTCGAATGGAAGATTACATAAAAGCTGTCATTGATACCGTCACCTCAACATATCCCAACCTTGAAATATATGCATGGGACGTTGTAAACGAGGCTTTTGCCGACGGCAGCGGCCAATTGCGCACAGCCGGCACTGATGCCAGCAAGGGACAATCACTATGGACACAGATTTACGGCGACCAGTCGTTCATTGACAGCGCCTTCGCCTTCGCACGCAAATATGCGCCTAAAGGATGCAAACTCTACTACAACGATTTCAACGAGTATATCGATTCAAAACGCGATGCCATATACGAACTTGTAAGCCGCCTGTTCAATAACGGCACATGCGACGGACTAGGAATGCAATCGCATCTTGCCACTAACTACCCGTCAGTGTCATTGTACAAAACCGCTCTCGACAAATTCAGCAAAATAGGCTGCGACTTGCAAGTGACCGAACTCGACATAACAATTGAAAGCGGAGCAACAGAAGCAAGCCAAGCAAAACTATATAGCGACCTGTTCGACCTGTACATAAAATATGCTGAACACATTAGCGCCGTTGTCTTTTGGGGAACGCAAGACGGCACAAGTTGGCGCAGCAGCAAGAATCCGCTAATTTTCGATGCCCAATTCAAGCCAAAAAAGGCGCTCGTCTCCATCAC
>CALCFP010000132.1 GCA_937900725.1 uncultured Bacteroidota bacterium
TGCCTGCTTGTAGGGGCGCGGAATATTCAGGCCGACAACATGCCTGGCAAGAACACGTTTGCCAACAAATTCTCAAATTTCTGGTTCAGGCTCGAGACTGGCGTCAACCTTCCGGATACGCAGTCGGGCTATCGCCTTTATCCTGTGCAGAGGATGAACGTGGCAAGGTGGTACTACACGGCTAAATATGAGTTCGAACTAGAGGCGCTTGTGTTCGCATCGTGGGCTGGCCTCACGGTCAAGAACATACCGGTAAGCGTTTACTATCCGCCTGAGGGCGAGCGCGTGTCGCATTTCCACCCTGGGCGCGACTTCACACGCATCAGCATTCTCAATACGGTGCTTGTGCTTGTGGCATTGCTGTGGATTTACCCGCGCAATTTCTTCAGAAAACTGAACAGGGAGAACGTCCGCAAATTCATAAGCGACAACATAACACATTCGCCCGATTCAAACGCGCGCATCACGGCTGCCGTGATGTTGGGCATATTCATGGGGATAGTGCCGGTGTGGGGCTATCAGATGCTGATTGCGTTCGCCTTGGCGCATCTGCTCAGGCTTAACAAGGTGATAACGCTTGTGGCATCAAACATCAGCATCCCGCCAATGATACCGTTTCTGCTTTACGGCAGTTACTTTACCGGTTGCAAGGTCATGGGCCTGCCTGCCACGCTCAACCTCGCCAACATGACGCTCGAAAATGTCAAAAACGTTCTTATACAGTATGTTGTCGGAAGCCTTATATTTGCCGTCATTTGCAGCATAGCCGTCGGGCTTGTATCTTTTTTGCTGCTTTCAGTCTTTAGAAGGAAGAATCGCGTATGAGCAAGATATTTTTAGGGATATACAGGTTTTTCAGTCAGCGTAAGGCATTGTTCTATTGTTTCTTGACATTGTCGGTGCTGTTGATGGGATTTGCCGCAAGCAGGATAAAACTGCGCCAGACGGTGGCCGATTTCTTCCCTACTAAGTCCAACCTTGACGCCACATCCGACGTCTTCCAGAATCTGGAGATCACCGACAAGATAATGGTGATGTTCTCGCCTGCCGACGGTACATTGCAGACCGACAGCCTGATGCGTGCCGCCGAAGACCTTGCGTCGGCTATCGGCAACTCGTGTGGCGACTACATAAAGGGCATAGTGCTGAAAATCGACAATCAGACCATTTCGGGTGTGAGCGATTTCATTTACAGCAAGTTGCCTTTTTTTCTGACCGATAGCGATTACGTCCGTTTCGACTCGCTGATAACAGCCGAAAGCATAGCCAACCGCATGCGGCAAAATTACCAGAACCTTATATCGCCACTCGGCATAGGCACAAGGCAGTTCATTCAGTGCGACCCGCTCGGGCTTGGCTTCCAGACTCTTGAAAACCTGCAGGATTTTCAGATTGAGTCGGGCTACATACGCTACAACGACTATCTTTTCACCAAGGATACGGCAACACTGCTCATGGTGGTGATGCCAAAATTCGATATGGGCCAGATTGGCAACAATCAGGATTTTGTAACGGCTCTCGAGAACGAGATACTTAAATCAAATAGCCTGCATCCGTCGGTGCTGACCGAGTATTTCGGCGGAGTGTCGGTGAGCGTGTACAATGCGCGCCAGGTGATGAACGACACGCTTGTGACGTCAATTTTGGCACTGATAATCATTGTGGTGTTCATATCGCTCGTGTTCAAGCGCAAGTCGTCGATACCTCTCATATTGGCTCCGGTGGCGTTTGGCGGATTGTTCGCCTTGGCGCTGGTGGCGCTTATCAAGGGCGAGATAACAATTGTGGCCATTGGCGCAGGTGCCGCCATCATAGGCATAGCATTGAGCTATTCCATCCACATGCTGGCACACCAGAACCACGTGAAGACTGTTGAACAGCTCATAAGTGAGTTGGCATATCCGCTGACTATCGGCAGTTTCACTACCATTGGCGCATTCTTTGCATTGATATTCACCAACTCAAGCATGTTGCGCGATTTCGGCCTGTTTGCATCGCTAACGCTAATAGGCACCACCATTTTCTGCCTGGTTTTCCTTCCGCATTTCCTTAAAGGTCAGTCTGATGTGAAGCGCGGACGTACACTCAAATTCATTGAGAAGATTAATTCATATAGGTTCGAGAAGAACAAATGGCTTGTCGGTGCCCTTGTGGTTGCCATTGTAGTCGGTTTGTTCACTGCCAACAAGGTCAGGTTCAACAGCGACATGATGACCATGTACTACGAGCCTGAACACCTCAAGGCCGCAAGGGAGCGGCTCGAGTCGTTCA
>CALCFP010000133.1 GCA_937900725.1 uncultured Bacteroidota bacterium
CATGTGGTTTAGCAGTTGCAAGCACACCAATGCAAGCGTTGGAATTGGCATGGGCTGGCGATCCTGTGAGCGCATACGGAGGAATTGTTTGCTTTACAAGCGAAGTCGATGCAGAGATTGCAAACTGGTTCACAGGCAAATTCATCGAAATAATAATTGCGCCTTCTTACACCAGCGAGGCCTTGGAGGTCTTGGCAAAGAAGAAGAACCTGCGCGTTTTGGTTACTCCAGTAAAACCTACCATTACAGGCGAAAAAATGTATCGTTCGGTAAATGGCGGTTTGCTGGTCCAGGACGAAGATGAAGGAATGGATACTGAATATAAGGCAGTTACAAATTGTAAATTCACCGAGAAGCAAATCGATTTGGCAAAGTTCGGCACACAGGCTTGCAAGTACCTTAAGAGCAACTCAATGGCACTTGTATCGCAATTTGCCGACGGCTCATATTGGCTGACAGGCGCAGGAATGGGACAGCCAAACCGCATCGACAGCCTTCAACGCTTGACGGTCCCTCGCTTCAACCTTAAGCAAGGTTGCGAGATTGGCGAGTCGGTTTTGGTTTCAGACGCATTCTTCCCATTCAGCGACAGCGTTGAGGCTTGCAACGAGTTCGGAATCAAATACATTGTTACACCAGGCGGTAGCATCCACGATCCAGAAGTGATTGAGGCTTGCAACAAGTACGGCATAGCAATGGTGTTTACAGGCAGAAGACATTTTAAACACTAGAAAAACATATAACAATGGGATTGTTCTCTTTTTTAACACAAGAACTTGCAATTGACTTGGGAACAGCCAACTCAATCATTATCCATAACGATAAGATAGTAGTTGACGAACCGTCAATTGTGGCCGTTGACAATAACAACCAAAAGGTTATCGCCATAGGCGAAAAGGCAAGAATGATGCACGGCAAGACGCACGAGCACATCAAGACTATCCGCCCTTTGCGCGATGGCGTGATTGCCGACTTTGACGCTGCTGAAAAAATGATTCGCGGCTTGATCAGAATGGTCAATGCCAACAAGACACAGTTGTTCACACCAGCATTGAAGATCGTCATTTGCGTCCCTTCAGGTTCCACCGAGGTTGAGTTGCGTGCCGTGCGCGACTCGTCGGAGCACGCAGGCGGTCGCGAGGTACTGATGATATATGAGCCAATGGCCGCCGCACTTGGTATGGGTGTGGATGTTGAGGCGCCAGAAGGCCATATGGTTGTCGACATAGGCGGCGGTACCACTGAAATCGCAGTGATATCGTTGGGCGGCATCGTGTCGAACGAGTCTATCCGTATCGCAGGCGACGAGTTTACCGAGGACATCCGCGAGTATATGCGCCATCAGCATAACATAAAGATTGGCGAGCGTACGGCTGAGGATATCAAGATAAAAGTCGGTTCCGCATTGCCAGAATTGGACGAGCCGCCAGCAGACTACCTTGTCCGCGGACCTCACCAGATGACTGCACTTCCTATAGAGATTCCTATCTCTTATCAGGAAATTGCACACTGTCTCGACCGTTCCATCAGCAAGATTGAGACTGCAATTTTGGCGACTCTTGAGCATACTCCGCCTGAGTTGTACGCCGATATCTACCGCAAGGGCATATTCCTAGCAGGTGGTGGCGCTCTTTTGCGTGGTCTTGACAAACGTCTGACTGAAAAAACGAAGATTCCGTTCCACGTTGCCGAAGACCCATTGCACTGCGTGGCAAGAGGAACAGGTATCGCTCTTAAGAATTCCAACAGGTTCAAATTCCTGATAAAATAATAACTGAAAATGTGCCTGCCTTCTTGGCGGGCACGCTTTTTTTCAAAAAACGGCAGTACCGATGCAAACACTTATACAATTCATATTGCGTAACCATTATGTGATATTGTTTTTGCTTATCGAGGCATTGTCTGTCTTTATGGTGGTGGAATACAACAGTTACCAGCATAGTTGCTTTGTGAACTCATCGGCGAATGTGGTGGGACATATCGACAATACGTTCTCCTCCATTAACGATTATCTTTACCTCAATCAGCGGAATCAGGAACTGAATGCTGAATTGGCTCAGTTGCGCAATTCGCAACTTGTCTTGTATAAGACTGATACACTGTCGGGGGTGTCGGTGCGGGATTCTGTTTATATGCAGCAATATGAGTTCTTGCCTTGCCGCGTGATTAGCAATTCGGTCGAGAGTTCGAACAACTTCATAACACTCGACATAGGCAGCAAGCAGGGAGTGGAGCCAGGAATGGGCGTGATATCGGCATCGGGTGTCGTTGGCGTCGTTAAATGTGTTTCGCCTAATTATTCGGCAGTGATAAGTGTCCTGAACCAGAACCTGAAAGTCAGCGCAATGCTTGAGGGTAGCGGCTATTTCGGCTCGCTTGGCTGGGATGGCTATAACTATGAGTATGCAACCATTGGCGACCTTCCTGGTCACATCAGGGTGCGGAAAGACGATGTGGTGATTACAAGCGGCTATTCGGCCATTTTCCCGAAGGGAATAATGATAGGCAAGATAGACGCCGTGCTGAATTCAAGTGCCAACGGATTTATGTCGGCTAGTGTGAAACTTTCAGTGGATTTTAAGAAACTCTCAGATGTGCAGGTTGTGAAAAACCTGACTAAAGGCGAACTTTTAGAACTACAAAACAGGGCTGAAAATGAATAACGTATTGCTGAAAAATATAATCAGATTCGTGGTGCTAATCCTGCTGCAGGTCGGGGTTCTCAATCAGGTGCAACTGGGCGGTTTCATCAATCCGTATCTGTATATATTGTTTGTGATAATGTTGCCGTTCGGCACTCCAGGCTGGCTGCTGCTTCTAGCGTCGTTCGCGCTTGGCATAAGTGTCGATATGTTCTGCAATTCGCCAGGCATACACACGTCGGCAACTGTCTTTGCGGCGTTTGTCCGCCCGTACCTGCTTTCGGCTATGATGCCGCGCGAAACGGTTGAGCCGTCGGATACGCCAAATATCCGCATATTCGGTACAGGATGGTTTTTTAAGTACAGCCTGATGGTGGTCTTGGTGCATCATATATTCCTGTACCTGATAGAGGCGTTCAAGTTCAGCGATGTGCATCTTATTTTGTCGCGGTCGTTGCTAAGTGTCGTGTTTACGATGCTTCTGATAATATTGAGTCAATTTTTGTTTATACGTAATAAATGAACCCTTTCCGTCAACGGTGTTATGTGATAGGAGGGTTGTTTTGCGCTGTCTTCCTATTGTATATCGGGCGCTTGTTTTTCTTGCAAGTTGTCGATCAGTCGTACAAAATGTCGGCGTCGAACAACGTGTTGCGTTATGTGACGCAGTATCCCGCGCGTGGACTTATGTATGACCGTAACGGGGAATTGCTTGTCTATAACCAGGCGGCTTACGACTTGATGGTGACTCCCAACCAGTTGCGCGAGTTCGACACAACATTGTTTTGCAGTTTGCTGAACATAGACAAGGCTCAAGTTGATAAACGTCTGCGCAAGGCCAAAAGGTACTCGTACTATAAATCGTCCATATTCCTGGAACAGATATCGGCGGAAGAGTACGGGGCATTTCAGGAACACCTGTACGAATTTAAGGGTTTCTATGCCCAAACACGCAGTTTGCGTATTTATCCGCATAAAATGGCGGCCCACCTGTTCGGCTATGTGGGCGAGGTTGATGACAAGACGGCTCAAAACGACAGTTACTACAAGTCGGGCGACTACATAGGCATTAGCGGAATTGAGCGAATGTATGAGCCATCACTTCGCGGAGAAAAGGGTGTCGAGATTTTTATGGTTGACGTGCATAACCGCATAAAAGGCCAGTATAAGAACGGAAGATACGATACGTTGGCTGTCAACGGCCACGACCTGATATTGACCATTGATGCTGAACTTCAGCAGTACGGCGAAATGCTTATGCAGGGCAAGATGGGCTCTATTGTGGCAATAGAACCGTCAACGGGCGAGATACTGGCAATGGTGTCATCGCCAACATACGACCCGAGTCTGCTAGTAGGCCGCGAACGCTCGGCAAACTACAAGCAGTTGCGCGCCGATTCGCTGAACCCTCTTTTCTGCCGTCCTTTGCAGTCGCGGAACCCGCCAGGCTCCACATTCAAGACCATAGAGGCATTGATTGGCCTTCAGGAAGGCACTATAAATGGCGAATATACGCGCTATCCTTGTCACTACGGCTATACGGCTGGCAGGCATCATATGGGTTGCCACGGACACGCTTCGCCATTGAACGTGGTTGAGGCTCTGCAACATTCGTGCAATGCTTTTTTTGCCGCAGATTATCGTCGTGTGCTGGATGAACCTAAATTTGGCAGCATCGACACGGCATTCACTGTTTGGCGCCGACACGTAATGTCGTTTGGACTCGGCAACAAACTGGGCATCGACTTGCCGTACGAGGTTAGTGGCTACGTCCCGTCACTCAATTTCTATGACAGGACATACGGCAAGGGACGTCTGAAGTCGCTTTACATAGTGTCAAACTCCATAGGCCAGGGCGAGTTGCTGCTCACTCCTTTGCAGATAGCCAACTTGTGCTCGACAATAGCCAACCGCGGGCATTACTACACGCCTCACGTGGTTAAGACGATAGTAGGCAGCGATAGCGATATTCGTGACAAATACAGGGAACCTCACTATACCGACATCGATACGACTTATTTCCCGACCATTGTCGAGGGAATGTACCGTGCGGTAAATTCACCACTTGGAGGAACGGCGGCTGTGGCTGCCATAAAGGGTTTCGATGTGTGTGGAAAGACTGGAACGGTTCAAAACCCACACGGCAAGGACCACTCGGTGTTTATGTCGTTTGCGCCGCGCGAGAACCCGCAGATTGCCATAGCGGTATATATTGAGAATGCAGGCTTTGGCGCAACATTTGCGGCGCCTATTGGTAGCCTTATGGTGGAGAAATATTTGACTGATACAATAACTCGTCCGTGGCTTGAGCAACGGATATTATCGGCAGATTTGATAAATGGAACAACGCGGTAGTAGCATATTACGGAACATCGATTGGTTTACAGTGATCCTGTATGCCGTGTTAGTCACGCTCGGATGGATAAATATCTATTCGGCATCGTACAACGCCGAAAATATTGAGTTCAGTATGGCGACACGCTATGGCCGACAATTGATGTGGATTGGCGCTGCAATAGTGATTGCTATTGTTACATTGCTGATTGATAGTAAGTTCTATTCCGCCTTTGCCGAACTGATATATGGCGCGTTGATGTTAGTGCTGCTATGTGTGCTATTGTTCGGTTCAACAGTCAATGGCGCAAAATCGTGGATTGTGCTCGGACCGATTCAGATTCAGCCTGCCGAGTTTGCAAAATTTGGAACGGCCTTATGCTTGGCGCGTGTCTTG
>CALCFP010000134.1 GCA_937900725.1 uncultured Bacteroidota bacterium
ATCACCTCTATTGCAATATTTTCTACAATTTCTATGCCAAAACTTTCCAAGCCTACTCGCTTAACCGGGTTATTGGTCATCAAACGCAATTTACGAGCGCCCAAATCACGCAAAATTTGCGCTCCTACGCCATAATCACGTTCATCGGCATCGAAACCTAAATGAATGTTGGCATCAACGGTATCGTAGCCATGCTCTTGCAATTCGTATGCCTTGATTTTAGCCATCAGGCCTATTCCGCGACCTTCCTGGTTCATATATATAATGACGCCTTTGCCTTCGCTCTCAATAGTCTGCATCGCCTTATGCAACTGCTCACCACACTCGCAGCGCTTTGAGCCGAAAATATCGCCCGTCATGCATGACGAATGGACACGAACCAATATCGGCTCGTCTTTTTCCCATTTTCCCTTGATTAGCGCAATGTGCTCCTTGCCGTTAGATTTCTGAAGGAATGGAATCAGACGAAAATCGCCGTAGGCAGTAGGCAGATGCACCTCAGCCCCACGTTCGATCAACGATTCCTGATTCAAGCGATATGCAATGAGGTCCTTTATTGTGATAATGTTGATTTTGTATTCCTTTGCTATCTCCTGTAATTGATCCATACGTGCCATAGTGCCGTCCTCGTTCATTATCTCTATGAGCGCGGCTGCTGGATTGAGTCCTGCCAAACGGGCCAAATCGACAGCCGCCTCGGTATGTCCAGCGCGACGTATAACGCCTTTGTTTTGAGCATACAACGGATTGATATGCCCAGGACGCGCAAATGTTGAAGGCTTTGAATCAGGATCGGCCAATGCCTTGATGGTCGCTGCACGGTCAGATGCGGAAACACCAGTGGTGCAGCCTTCAATTTTGTCAACAGATACAGTGAATGGCGTCCCCAAAATAGATGTGTTGTTTTCGACCATATGGTCGAGTTCCAATTCGTGACATCTATCAATGGTTATTGGCGCACACAATACGCCACGCCCGTTTTTCAACATGAAATTGACTTTCTCGGGAGTGATTTTTTCAGCGGCGATCACAAAATCGCCCTCGTTTTCACGGTCCTCATCATCGACAACTATCACAAAATCGCCGTTTTTTATTGCCCGAACGGCTTCTGGTATTGTATTCAATTTAAATTCTGGATTGTTCATCACAAAGCATTTTAGTCTGCAAAAATAAACATTTTAGCAATGGCATTGCTGTGAAAGAAACATTCACATACCAATAACGACAAGTGCAAGGCAAAATACGGGCCTAATTATCTGCTGGGTTTTTCAAATTCTCAGTCGAATTGTCGATCCATTCCTGCAAATAGGCCTTTTTCAGGTTATTGTACCATTTGTCGCCACGTGTGTAGTCAAGCACTTTAACCTTTGGATCAGCGCCAGGATGACGGCGGAAATCACGGCGGGCCAATTCAATGCCCAGTTTCGACTGACTCTCGCGTGTCCACATCGGCTCATAATAGCGGCGGTACAACTCATCGAGCAACTTTAGCGACTTCTTCAGTTCGTTGATTTCCGCAAAATAGACAACTCCCGCATCGAGCAACCCCGAATACTGGTTTTCAAATACATAGTCATAGACAGGCTTATGCCTGATGCCAAACTTGTTCTTGCAACTGTCGGCGAAGAATTCTGTCGCAGCGACGTATGTTTCGAGAGCCTTGGCAAACTCTTTCTGTTCAAGCAACGGCTGAATGGAATTCACCATTTGCTGATACTCGCATATTGTCTCAATATCGTCAGAACGCTTTTGCACTACCGAATCAGTCAAATTGTACTTGTAATTGGCCCGAGCGATGCCAGCAGCCTTCGACAACGATGTGCGGGCCTTAATGAATTCCTTCTGCTTTATCAGACGTTCGGCCGACCCAACCTGCACGTTATAGTCGAACCACGCCTTGCTGCACTCTCCGTCGCTCAAAGCGGCCGACAGGTCGCTAAGAGCGGCCTGCACTTCCTTGTCCTTAGTAACCATTCCGGTTTCGGCTAC
>CALCFP010000135.1 GCA_937900725.1 uncultured Bacteroidota bacterium
TGTGTCCGTTTTAGTTTCGGGTCGCGAGACTGCATTTGCTTACGATTTTTACAAATATAAATTGAGCATATTTACAAAACTGAAAACAGCATTCAATTAATCAACCTAATTATCAACAATAACATTGTGCGTCAATCAAGGACATCTAGCCCGATTTCCGCGAATCCCGATTTCATTGCATGCACCTTGCCTATTTGTCTGACTTTTTCGGCATCCAAAGAAGCCTCAACGGTGACAATGCGCCCCATTTCTGCGCCGACAGCCGCCCTGATGCCTGCGTATGAATCTTCAAACACCAAGCAATCAGCAGGTTTGACGTTGATTTTTTGCGAAGCCTTTATGAAAATATCTGGAAACGGTTTTCCTGGATAAGTTCCGTCGTCGTAAATTACATTATTGAAATCGAACCATTTAGACAAACCGAGATGACTGAAATAAAATTCCACATTCGGGCGGTAAGAGCCCGTTGCGATTGTGAACGGGACACCCGTTGGCTTCAACTTGTCGAGAAATGCCTCAACACCTGGCGCCAATGTGTGCAAGCCGTCAGGCGCGGAACAACGTGTACGGTATAGCAGTTCCTTTTCTTCGGTAATTTCAGTGAGTTCATTTGCCGACGGCTCGCGGCCAAGCAAATAAGTGATTATCTGCAAATTGGTACGGCCTTGCAAGTTGATGTAAAACTCTTCGATGCCAAGCGGCTTCTCACGCAATTTTTTAGCCATATCAATCCAAGCACGCTCGTGCAAAGGCGAGTCGAGAAACATAGTGCCGTTAAAGTCAAATATTACTCCCTTTATCATTTTCAATCCTTAATTATCACTGCGTTTGCAGACGTCTTGTCGGCAAAAAACACACGGCAAACATACAAGCCTTGTCTCAAATTGGCAATATCAATTGTTGCCGACTGTTGCGAACGGACCGTTTGCGACATTGCCAACCGACCGTAAACGCTTACTACGTCAACCTTGACGATTTGTTGCGGGGCTGTCACACAAATATGTGAACTTGCAGGATTGGGCGATATCTGCAACTCCGATTTTTCCGCACTCGCCGTTAGCGAATTGTCCAAATTGTATGAACCGTCAATCTTTACAATATCGGTTCCTTGCGGATTAAGCCAACGTTCAAGTTGCATTGTTTCAGACTGATAACGATTATAGCAGACAGAAAACATTTGGAAATAGTCGTTCATTGGATAACTGCAGTCAGAATCGCCACCCGCCAAAATTCCGACAACCTTATGGTCGGAATTGAACAATGGCGCTCCCGAAGACCCGACTTCCGTGGCGCCGGCGTTCCACTCCGCAACATTCCAAAACGTGCTGTCGTCGTAATATCGGTATGAAGCCACCGGCAAAGAATCGTTGGCAACGGCAATTTTTTTCGGCGCGCCATTGGGGTGATGTATGCAAACCACATCTTCAGGCACCTCGCCTGACGCATCCCAACCTGCATAGTATGCGCCATAAGCGTTGGGCACATTTTGATTCAACTTGACAAGTGAGAAATCCAAGAATCCATCATCATTATCCTTCACCGCAACCAAACTCGAACCATAAATATATTGGCTATCAGCATTTTCATCATCATAATTAAAATAAAAAACACTTGACTGCGCCAATTTTTCAGAGTGGATACAATGCCTTGCGGTAAGAACATAAGGCTTGAACGAATTGTCGGCAGTATTGAGCAAAGTTCCTGTGCACAAGGTCGTTCCGCCGACAATTATCTTGCAGACAGAACGTTTCTCGTCCTTCCAATCGGTGGCAATTTCGGAATCAATCGGGATTTGGCATTGCGACAAAGACGAACTGGCAAAAATGCCCTTGAAATCGTGGGCTACCTGGACAATATTGAAAAAGCCCTGAAATTCAGCATCGACTGGTTCAGAATACTCTACAATTATGATATCGCCACGAACAGGGACCGTAGGCATAATATCGGCATTGTTTTCCGATGTGAATGCTCCCAACACATTTGTTGTGTCGGCGTTGTAAATATACATTTCGGCATCCTTAGGAATATAAAAATCAGAAAATGTGATATTTAACGAATACGCATTAACCGAACTGATTGCCAAACGCCACACATTTCTATCGCCAATTGTATTCCACTGCCCACTATTACATATATTCAGATTGGTTTCAATTGGGACAGCAAAAACATCAGAGTTATCATACGATTCGAATCTGTTGTTTTTCGCAAGTTGCTGACGCGAAGGCAGTTGCTG
>CALCFP010000136.1 GCA_937900725.1 uncultured Bacteroidota bacterium
TCGATACAGCAATGACATACAACATTGCGTTGCCTGACTATGAGCCCAAAAACAAGGGTGACATGCTCAATCCTTATTTTGAGCCACTGGAGATAGTGATTGGCGTGAAGTCGCCAAGTCATTCCGACATAAACAAGTACATTGACATGTTCGACTACGCTTATGAAGACTGCGTTGAACAGAACTATTTGTTGTTGTTTAAGAAGGCAAGGCAGACATCAGTCGACAGCCTAATCGGCAATCTTGAAAAATCGTTTGACACCATACCAAATGATTTTTTCAAGACTTATAGAAAATATAAATATGCGTGGCTCAAATATGTCAGTTACATGCGTGATTGGCGATATGTGTCACGCGATTACTTCGACAACACTGAAGTGGCCTATGACAACCCAGCCTATATGGATTTGTTTAATTCCATGTTCACTAATTTTCTGAAGTTCTATATGAATACTCGTGAGGGCGAGCGCATATTGTCTGACATTATCTATGCCAAAAGTCCAAAACTGGCCAAACAGACGCTTTCAAACAGCCTGGCTGTCACAAACGATACTTTGCAAGAGTTGGTTCTGCTCAAGACTATTCACGATGCCATTTTCGACCATGACTTTCCATCTGGCAGCCTGCTGATAGCGCTCGATTCAATAAGATTGACCACCAATGTGGAAAAACACAGAAAAATAGCCACTGACATAGACCGGAAAAGCAGGGAGATGCGTTCCGGCACTATGGCTCCGTCATTTAGCCTTGCCGATACTTTGGGCGATTTGCGCAACATCGACAATTATCGAAACAAGTTTGTGTATGTGAATTTCATATCCATCGACAATTATGCCTGTGCTCAGGATCTGGAACAGTTGCGCCTTCTTAACGAAAAGACAAAGGAGGTTATGCAGGTTGTCTCAATATCCATTGATGAGGATTTCGGACGTGTGAAAAGATATTTCAGCAAGCATGGGTACGATTGGGAACTCCTTGACTATAAGAATGACCCATCTGTATTGGAACGGTACAAGGTGAGAGTGTACCCGTCATATTATCTTGTCGATATTGATGGCACACTTTGCATGTCGCCTGCGCTTTCCCCGTCGGAGGATTTTGAGAAAAGGTTCAGGCAGATTTTCAATGCAAGAAAATATAATAGATAACCCTCTTATTATGAATAAATTGGTTTTTGCGACACATAATAATCACAAGGCTATGGAAATAAGCGCCCTTGTGAGCGACCTATACGATATTCAGGATTTGGGAATAATTGGCATAAACGAGGAAATCCCCGAAATAGGCGATACGCTTGAGGCAAATGCCAAGATGAAGGCACGTTATGTGTTTGACAAGACTGGACTCAATGTTTTTGCTGACGATACCGGCCTTGAGGTGGAAGCCCTTGGTGGCAGGCCAGGTGTCCATACGGCCCGTTACGCCGGACACGATTGCGACACTCTGAAGAACATGAAAAAACTTCTTGCGGAACTCGATGGCGTAGATAATCGTCGGGCGCAATTCCGCACAGTCATTTGCCTAATCTTTGGCAATGATGAATATCTGTTCGAAGGCGTGGTTAAAGGAACTATAGCTCGCGATTTTGCTGGCACCGAGGGATTCGGCTATGACCCAATATTCATTCCCGATGGATACGAAAGAACATTTGCCGAAATGCCATTGTCAGAAAAGAACAAAATCAGCCATAGAAGCATTGCAGTCAGGAAACTTGTCAATTTTCTGCAAGAATTAAGCAATATTTGATTACTGCTTGCATTCATGCGGTGTTAGTTGCGTGCAAGACATTCATTGAACCTATGTCAACATTTGTTGCTATGCGCAAAAATGGAAAAACTGAATTAAAGCACTTTTTTTCCTATTGTCTTGTTGTGTTCCAATTTAACATTATATCAGTATAAATCATAACTTTGAGTTGTTCGCTTTTATAATTAATAATTTGATTCATTATGAAGTACAGGGACATTAAGATTGGGTACAGAATATCATTGGTGATAGGTTGTGCCCTTATGGTCATATTCTCAGTTTGCACTGTAATCTTGAGCAAGACTATAGGAAATAACAGACTGGCCGACACCAACACCTATGAACTGGATAAAGTCAAAGATATCAGTTACACATTGTCGCAAATGATTCGCGACAGTG
>CALCFP010000137.1 GCA_937900725.1 uncultured Bacteroidota bacterium
GGCGATAATTCAGATTGGCTTGAACTATACAACGCGGGCGGTACCGATATCAATCTTAACGGCTGGCATTTGACTGACGACATTGATAATATTGCCAAATGGACATTCCCCGAATTAGTCTTGCCTGCAGGAGGATACCTTAAGATTTTTGCATCAGGCAAGGACCGATACGAGTATAGCGAGCCTAAAATATCCTATTCCGTTCCTTTGATAAAGTGGGGTGATGAGTTCTCGTATGCCATAGGCTCTGATTCTTTAGGTAAGAATTGGTATGATGCGACGTTTGACGACAGTTTTTGGAATAAAGGCAAAAGTGGGTTCGGGTATGGCAATTCCAATGTCGCCACACAGGTCCCTGAGGCTACAATGTCTGTTTATGTCCGTAAAAAATTCAATGTTTCAGAATTGCAGACTTATACCGACTTGTATCTTCATCTCGATTACGACGATGGTTTCGTTATTTATATCAACGGTAAGGAAGTGGCACGGCAAAATTTGGGTAGTGCGGGTGTGGAACCGTCTTTTGATGAATCTACGCCAGATTATGTAAATCCTTTATTGAGCAACGGTCAACCACTTTTGCGCATTAATTTGGATGACTTCTCTGATTATCTGGTCGAAGGCGAAAATGTTTTTGCAGCCACCATACATAATGTCTCTGCAACTTCCAGCGATTTGCTGTTTATCCCGTTTTTGACAGCCTTGTCATCCATAGATATTGGGGAAGAAATCGATGCAGTGCTTGATATTGATAATGAAATACAAGGCAGGTCCCTACATGCCAATTTTAGCATATCGGCAGATGGCGAGGCTTTGTATCTTTTTGATTCAAATGGACTTTTGATACATAATACCGATAGCGTTGCTGTTCCAAACAATGTGTCACGCGGACTTGATGCTTCAGGCAAATGGGCTTTTTATGCTGTGCCTACGCCTGCATCGCCGAATACAACACAAGGTTATTATGCGACAAGTGGCAATAAGGTTTTCATTGAGCCTATGGGCGGAATTTTTAATTCTCCAGTGACGGTGACAATGAATTCCGAGAGCAATTCAACAATTTATTACACAACCGACGGCTCCGTACCTACTGATAAGTCTGCAGTATATAACGGACCTATTGAAGTGAGTTCAACTGCTGTATTCCGTGCTGTTTCCTTTTGCGATTCTCTTTTGCCAGTCTATGTCGCCACGCAATCTTACATATACCCCAATCATGACATTGATTTGCCAGTCTTTTCATTGGCAACCGACAGTTACAATCTGTACGATTACTATCACGGCATTTATGTCGACGGTCCTAATGCATCTCCTGAAGACCCTCATTATGGCGCCAATTACCATCAGGATTGGGAACGGCCTATGCATGTCGAATTGTATTGGAATGATGGTTCGCAAGTATTGAATCAGGATGCTGGCGTGAAAATTGCTGGAGCATGGAGCAGGGCTTCGGCGCAAAAATCATTCGCTCTTCATGCCCGCAATTCGTACGGAAAGGTGAGTTTCGATTTCCAGCCTTTCGCCGATAAGGACATATCAAGTTTCAAGTCGTTTTTGCTACGCAATTCTGGCAACGATACATATTCCACTTTTTTTAGAGACGCATTGATTACTGGTCTTGTCAGAAAAAACAACATCGACATACAGGCATACCAGCCTTCTGTCGTGTATCTTAACGGCAATTATTGGGGAATGCTTAATATACGTGAGAAGATTAACGAGTATTACGTATCCGAAAACTTCCCGTACGTTAAACCGAACAAGGTCGATTTGCTCGATGTCAATGAAAATGTTATTGAAGGTTCTGCCGATTCTTATAAAAGCCTGAAAAATTATATGAACGCTCATTCCATGAAGAATGAAGAATATTTCAGTTATGTGTCGTCATTAATCGATATCGACTCGTATATTGAATATATGGTGCTTGAAATATATTGTAACAATGGCGACTGGCCGACAAACAATGTCAAGTGTTGGCATCCTCAGACTGATTTTGGAAAGTGGCGTTGGATAGTTTATGACACTGATTTCGGCTTCGGTTTATATTCCGGAAGTGATGATAATACGTTGTCGTCTTGTATGAACAGCAATTTCGGCCCAGCTTTTTTCCTGACAAAGTTATGTGGCAATCAAACGTTTAAGTACGATTTTGTGAACCGTTTTGCCGATAGATTGAACAACGAATTCAAGCCGGACAATGTCAAGGCGCTAATTGATAGTCTTGCAGGCAACATTTCTGACGAAATGAAATACCATATACAACGGTGGAATGCAATCGGAAATTGGTCTGACAACGTTAACAATATGCGCAATTTTGCTGACAGCAGACCATCTTATATCCGGCAGCATGTAAGAAATAAATTTTCTGCAGGCTCTGATGTCAATGTAACCGTTAAAGTTAACGATGACAAGGCAGGATATGTGCAACTCAACTCTCTAACTCTCAAAAAATTCCCTTGGAAAGGCATATATTTTGCAAACATTCCGGTATCGTTGCGTGCTGTCGCTAGGCCAGGATATAAGTTCGTTCATTGGGAAGATGCCGACGGCAATCTGATTGAAACACACGAAGGATTCCAGTTCACAGGAAAGAATACCAAAACATACAAGGCTGTATTTCAAGTTGAAAGACTCGATTATAATAGCATTGTCTTCAATGAAATCAACTACAAGTCAGGCGACGAGCAGGATACCAAGGACTGGATTGAACTGTATAACACAACAGCATCGGTCATTGACATTTCTAATTGGGTCATATCCGACGATGACAAGGATGATGCTTTCAAAATCCCTGCTGGAACCAAGATTGCGCCTTACGGATATTTGGTAATATGCGAGAATCAGAAAAAACTGTTCAAGTATTGGCCAGGTTTGACAAACTTCGTCGGCGATTTCCAGTTTGGTTTGGGCAAGGCCGATGTCATAAGTTTGTATGATTCAGAAGGTACGCTCATCGATGTTGTCGAGTATGACAGCAAGTCAAATTGGCCCGATGCTAACGGAAACGGCTACACAATGGCCTTGATTGATCCGTTCGCCGACAATGAAGATCCCGACAATTGGGCCGAGGATGAATTGTATGGAACTCCTGGTTCCCAAAACGGTCTCTTCAAGCCATCGCATACCGATTTCTCAGTTGCAGGATCATCCGTTGATGTGGAGGAGGCGACTGTTCCACAAGTTGTCGCAATGTGCTATCCAAACCCGTTCAAGTCTGAAGCCGCAATAGAATGGGAGCAGGCTGCCGAAGCCAATGTCGCAGTGGCGATTTTTACAGCTCAAGGCACAGAGTTGGCAAATGTTTGTGACGGTTGGTATTCTGAAGGTGTTCACCAAATCGACATTACACATCTTGCAGCCAATTGGACGCCAGGTCTGTATTTCGCCAAGGTGACAATTGAGGGCAAGGAGCCTGTCATAATAAAGATTGTCAAACAGTAAATTGACAATGTCTCAATAGATAAGGCGACCGCAAGGCCGCCTTACTAGTCTTTATAGAACGATACCTGTGTCTTTTTATCAATCTGTATGTTTTTGTGCGCAATCTTTTTGTGCGAATTTTTGCTCAGCAATCTTGTATATGAAGAATGTGGCAAGTATGCAGCACACGAGAATTATTGCATTGCTGACAGGTCCGCCAAACCATTCTGTTGGCGATGTGTTTATGTCGCCTGTGGCGTATCCTATTGCAAATGCTGCCGAATTGTTAAGCCAATGCATGAATATGCCAGGCCAGATGCTTTTTGTGCGCCAAAACAGCCATCCTATTGCGCATCCGATAAGGAAGGCGGCTATGAATTGCCATGGGTTTAGATGTGCAATACCGAATATGATTGCCGACCATATTATCGCTTTGCGGGGGGAGTATCTGCGCAGCAGTGCTGATAAAATGATCCCTCTGAACAGGCATTCCTCGCATATCGGCGCTGCTATGGCAACAGTCAGATATCCTGCGAGATCAAGTGTAATGGCGTTTTTGAATATCTCCGCAATGAATTCAGGCATTGGAATAAGAGATGATATCCATTCTGATATTATTCCAATGGTGACTATCAGCATAAAGCCTATAATTAGTATTGATGGCTTAATGGATTTTGTATCTGTTATCTTAAGATTTTGGCATTGTTTTGCCCACAATATTGTCAGTACAAATGGCAATGCGTAGCCGATGAGATTCATCCATTGAATTGCCTTAGACGACGTGATATTTGTATGGGTTCCAATGATATTTGCGCTTGCGGTTCCAATTATGGAAACGGGAATCGTTATTGCGAACAATATTCCCAAAATCATAAATGCATGTCCTATGCTTATCGAAGGTTGACCTGTTTCAATCAAATCCGTGTTGTTGCCCATATTGTTGCCGTGTTTTATTTGTTGCAAGCCTTTACGTATAGTTGCCCTGATTCACACCCGACAACCTCAATGTCAGTGCCTTTGTCGATGAATCCAGCCGCCGATTTCGCATCTAGTGTCTGCCCTTCAATGGTTATTTTACCTGAAGGACGAAGCACTGTGCTCGCTGTGCCTCTTTTGCCTATGAATTGCTTCAAGTCGGGCTTTACGGCAATGAACCCTTCATTAGTCTGTTGTGTTGCAGTAAGCGACAGTTTGTTGCCGAAAAATGTGCCACTGTAGAATCTTGAACTTATCCAGATGCATCCTGCTATTGAAACCGTTGAGGACAATATTACCAGCAAAAACGCCATTATAATGTCGTCTGGTGTGACGCTCGGCAGGTCTCCGTCACCTATTTTGCCAACCATGGCGAGTGTCAGTCCTGTTAATGCCAGAACGATGCCTGAAATGCCGCAGACTCCGAATCCAGGAAAGGCGAACAATTCTATTACTATCAGTATGATCCCCAATATGAAAAGCGCTATTTCCCAATGTGCCGCAAGGCCTTCAAGGTATAATGGAGCAAAATACATTATGGCTGCGGCAATCGCCACGATGCTAGGAAATCCAATGCCTGGTGTTTGCATTTCAAAGTATATGCCGCCAATTATTGCCATTATTAGCAATCCTTGTAATACAGGGTTCATCAGCCAGCCTAACGCTTTGTCAATGTTTGTCGGATTGTATTCTCTTATAATGGCAGGGTGGTATCCGGTTTGGTTTATTACTTCTTGAATCGACTCGGCAGTTCCTTCGCAAAATCCGTATTTAATTGCTTCATTTGCTGTAAGTGTAAGCACTTTCCCGCTGTCAATCACATTGGCAATATATATGTCTTGGTCAACCATGGCTTCCGCAAGTTGCGGATTTCTGAACCATTTATATGTGGTGTCGGTTCCGTTTATCGTTGTGTCGCAGCCATGCGATTCCGCAGTAGAGCGCATAATGCCGCGCATATAACTCTGATATTTGTCAGGCATTGCTTCTCCTGACTGATTTACAACTGTTGCGGCTCCTATGCTGGCTCCCTTTCTCATGTATATTTTGTCGCATGCTATTGCAATTAGTGCTCCTGCCGAGGCTGCGTTGTTGTCGATAAATGCTATTACAGGAATCTTGCTGTTTATGATGCGTGTACGTATCGAGTCGGCATCGACTACTGCGCCTCCGTATGTGTTCATATGCAGCAGAATCATGTCGGCGCTGTCGTCTGCCGCCTTGTCAAAGGCTTGTTTTGTTTGCAGCCATAGGGCAGGACCAACCTCATCAAACATCTCAACTTGAATAATCAGCGATGTGTCTTTTCGCTCAATTCCAAAAGTTGTCATTATGAAGGATAATAACAACATTATCAGTGATATCCGTTTCATTGTCTTGTTTTGTTGTTATGCAAATATAGTTAGAAACAAACTGTTTTTTCTGTTCAAGTTCATATTGATTGGCAAAACTCTTGGCTTATTGTCAAAAAAAATCCCGATGGAAACCACCGGGATTTTTTTCATACAGTAGAAAATATGCTATTTGCCTGTTTTTGCCTTGCGTGCTTCATTAATGAAGTTTACAACCTTTTCAAGGTTTTCTTTTGAGTACATGTTGAATCCGTGTCCACCTTCTTCTACTGGAACGAAATCTGTTTTAACACCTTTCTCTTTCAATGCGTTGTAGAATCGTTCGCCTTGGCAGAAAGGCACTACGTTGTCTTTTTTGCCGTGGCAAACAATCAATGGTGGGTCGGATGGGTCTATGTATGCTGTTGCGCTCAATGCCTTGTAGCGGTTCTCGTTTCCTGCCATTGGGACACCAAGTACAACTTCTTCTGGCGATGTCGGCATTTTCATTGCTTCGCCGCAATCCATGTTTTGCAAGTCAACGGGCCCTGACCAGTCTGCTGCAGCATCTACGCTGCTGCTGAAGTTTGTGAATTGGCCCAAATTGCCTTCCAGGTCCACTTCGTATCCATCTACATTTGCAACTTTTTCGTTGCGTGATGTCGCAGTAAGTGATGCCAGATGTCCACCCGATGAAAATCCAGATGTTGCAATGAATGTTGTGTCGAATTTGTATTTTTCGGCATTGCCTCTTACATAGCGGACAACAGCCTTAATGTCGTTTATTTGGGCAGGGTATTTGGCATCGCCGCTCGAACGGTGGTTTGGTGTCACTACTGCATAACCAGCATTTAGGTATGCTGCGCAGATTGTGTTTAGGTCTGCTGCACCTTTTGAGTTGTTGCTGAACCATGCGCTCCCGTAGATGTGGATTATTACAGGATAACTCTCTTTTACTTCTTTAGGCAGATAAATGTCGAGCATGTGGTAAACCATAGTGTCGCCTGCGTAGTTGAGGTTGAGGTACTTCTGTGAATATTGCATGGTGTCGGTGTTGTTTTGTACGCCACCAAATCCGCCAAAGCCTCCGAATCCACCTCTTGAAGCAGATTGCCCTGACATCATATCTCCGAATAAAGATGCAAAGAAGTCTGAAAAACTGCCG
>CALCFP010000138.1 GCA_937900725.1 uncultured Bacteroidota bacterium
TGGATTTCAACATTTACCGCTACAAGAAGATAGGCAACCAATATTGGACCATTGACGATTTCAGGCTTGAAAGACATAGGTATTTTCAATTAAAGGCATATGATAAGTTTGAATATAATGGGGTGGAAATAATTACATATTTGGCAAAAAACACAATTGACCGAAATATAAAAGAGAATTATTCCAATTTCATTCCCAAAGGATTTCATATACCAACCGATGAAGAATGGAATGAATTGGAGGCATATTATGGAGTGGAAAGCCAGCCAGTGGATGATTATATTGACTTGACTGATGACATAGTGGACAAGATAATTGACGAAAGCAAAGATTGTAGCAGTTTGTTTTATGGCAATGAAACAAACATTGCATTTAAAATGAGGTCTGTTGTCGGTTGGTCAGATTGGAAAAGACAAAAACTAAATAATGAAGATGGCTTGAATTTGTATCCAATAGGAATTGATTTACATGACAAATATAGAATAGGTTTTGGCTTTGCTACAATGTATATGACAAGTACAAGGGAAACATCAGAACAATCAATTTATAGGATATATTCAAATGGGTATAATGGAGAGTTACGTTGTGTCGCTTCTAGTATATCATTGTCCAGCATACGTTTAGTAAAAGATAAAGAATGAAAAGAATAATATTGGCATTGTATTTAGTATTAGTTGTCCTTTGCTCTTTTGCACAAAAGAATGCAGAGCCAAACCTTGGTGCAATAAATGATATGGCCGATTTGTTGCAATAAATTTTGAATTTTATCCTCAAAAATGATTATTGGCACAGAAATTGCTTAATCATCTGCCGAAAGAAAGATTAAAAGTCAAATCTGACAAATTGTTGCAAGCAATAGCCAGCAAGTTTTTGCGAATAAATCAACATAAATTTGCAGGCTGTGTTCAATATTTGATATTTAGTTTTACTTTTGCACGAATTTTTTAGGCTTGATATGGACTATACAATTCCAATCAACGATTTGAAGGAAGGCAAGCATCAATACAAGTTTGATGTTGCCGATGGGTTCTTTGACGAATTTCCAGAGTCGGAGATAAAGAAATGCTCTGTAGGCGTTGACGTCGACCTAACCAAGCGAAGCAACGGCGTGGAGACTTTCTTCCACTTGAAAGGCACCGTTAGGGTTGTTTGCGACCGTTGCCTTGACGAATTTGACATGCCTGTCGAATATGACGGGCACCTCTTCTTCGAGCAAGGCGATATCGCCGATGAAGTGTCGGACGAACTCGTGATAATACCACGCAGCGACTCCCATCTCGACTTGAAGCAATACATCTATGAATTCATCAGCCTCGCCGTTCCGTGTCAAAAGTATCATCCCGAGGATGAAAACGGCAATTCCGCCTGCAACCCCGATATGATAAAGAGACTAAGCGAAATTCAAGCGACAGAACCTGAAGAGCAGGCAACTGATCCAAGGTGGGATAAATTGAAAGATTTGATTAATTAATTAATATTTAAGTAAAATGGCACATCCAAAACACAGGCACTCTAAAGAAAGAGGCCGCAAGAGAAGAACTCATTACAAAGCAGTTGCACCAACAGTGGCTACTTGCTCAAACTGTGGCGCACCTGTTGAATATCACCACGTTTGCCCAGAATGCGGCTACTATCGTGGTAAATTGGCAATTGAAAAAACAGTTGCTGCTTAATTAAAAGCAAACACACTCAATTTGCTCAAAAAATGAGAATCGGAATTGATATTATGGGAGGCGATTTTGCGCCAGAGGCCACAGTGCTGGGCTCAATAATGGCGCAAAAAGTACTTCCAGCCGACGACAAGATTGTAATGTTTGGGCCAAAAGACCAGATAGAGGCCATTTGTCAACGGGAAGGTGTCGATCCTAACGTGTTTGAAATTGTTGATGCCCAGCAAGTCATCGAGATGGGTGACCATCCCGCAAAGGCTTTCGCATCAAAACCAAATTCAAGCATCGCTGTAGGCTTCGGATATCTGCAGAAGAAATTGATAGATGGCTTCGCCAGTGCCGGCAGTACCGGTGCAATGCTCGTTGGCGCAATGTACACAATCAAGGCCATACCGGGAGTCATCCGCCCATGTATCTCTACCGAGATGCCTCAAATGAAGAGCACACCGACAATATTGCTTGATGTTGGATTAAATGCAGACTGCCGTCCCGACGTGCTTTACCAGTTCGCACAAATCGGTTCTGTTTACTTCAAACAGATGTACGGCATAGACAATCCTAAAGTGGCTCTGCTCAACATCGGCGCCGAAAGCACAAAGGGTAATCTCGTTACCAAGAGCGCTTACGATGCCATGAACGGAAGCAAGGATTTCAACTTTATCGGCAATATCGAGGGAGACCAATTGTTGGGTAAATGTCCGGCCGACGTGGTTGTTACTGACGGATTCGTCGGCAACATAGCACTTAAAGAGGCTGAAGGACTTTACAAAATCATCCGCAAGAAAGGTCTCACCGACGATTTCTTCGAGAAGTTCAATTTCGAGAATTTCGGTGGAACCCCAGTTTTGGGAGTCAATGGAGTGGTGCTTATAGGGCATGGCGTTTCTAATGACAAGGCAATTAAGACTATGATTCTGCAAACTAAACGGATGGTTGAATCGAGAGTATCCGAGAAGATTTCAGAATTATATAAATAATGCCAAAAACAATTCACTCAAAAATTTCCGGAGTCAGTTCCTACGTTCCTGACTACATCCTTACTAACGACGAACTAAGCCGTATGGTCGATACCAACGACGAGTGGATAACCTCGCACGTTGGAATCAAAGAACGCCGAATACTCAAAGACAATAGCGAAGGCTCTTCTTATTTGGGAGAGAGGGCTGTCCGTTCTTTGCTTGACAAGACTAGCACATCACCTGATGATATCGACCTTGTCCTTTGCGCCACAGTCACTCCCGACATGCCTTTCCCCGCCACTGCAAGCATTATCGCTGACAAAGTCGGAATCAAGAAGGCAATGCATTTCGATATAAATGCAGGTTGTTCCGGTTTCGGGTACAGACTGATTACTGCAAATATGTATG
>CALCFP010000139.1 GCA_937900725.1 uncultured Bacteroidota bacterium
CATTCGGATTGTCGACGACTACAATTCCTTTTTTGACAAACTCGGAAAGCGGAAGAGCATCTTTCACATTATCGACAACCCAATGAGTCTCGTCTTTACGGTGACCTGGATTGATTGCTATGATTTTTTTATCGCCATTTTTCAGATTCTCAATGTCTTTCGCCGTATTGACAACCTTAAATCCGCTTTCGTCGAGCAAGGTATAAATACTCGTTTCGTCCCCCGACTTTCCATTTGGCGAAATGATTCCACCGCCTGCCACATAGTCGAACTCAGTGGTTAGCAAGTCTTTGGCAATTTCGTAATACATATTGCGGTTCTTCTGATGGCCGTAGAACCCGCCTGGTGTTGCGTGGTTTATGCCGACGGTTGTCAGCAAGCCGACCTTGTAGCCTGCCTTCTTCGCCTTTTCGGCAATTGTCTCAAGCCTATTTATATCGGCATCGACACCGATATATGAATTTTTTGTCTTCGTGCCTGTTGCTATGGCAGTTGCCGAAGCCGACGAACAGGTCGTAAATGAATTGGCAGAATAATTGGTGCAATACGACTGCACTGGGAACTGGCTGAACGTCAATGGCTCACGCCCCAAATTCCCGTTGAGTGCCGATTTGAAGACTTCGGCGCTGTAAACTTGTGCGGGGCCCATTCCGTCGCCAATGAAAAGGAACACATATTTGGCTTTCGGCTCAGATTGAGCCACAGTCGATTGTGATAGAGTGAAAAACGACAGCAATAAAATTGCATTCAGCAAATATCTCATTTTGTTTTTGTTATAAAAGTGTTTCAAGGAAATTTCAATATATTTCCCAATTATTGTATTTTTCAAATAGAGTCTGTCCTTCAATCTTTTGAGCGCTTTTGAATTTTCGCCGTCATCTTGCTCGGTCGCACACTGTTGCAGTGCCCGAACTATCTGCCTGACAAATTCTTCAAAATCACAGCAAAGCAATTTTTAGGAATATCCTTAACGGAAACAAATTTAGCAATTCATTCAATAAAAGGTACACTTGAAAAACTCTGCACAAATAAAATTCGTTTGCTACCTTTGACGAAAAAATAACGCTAATGCTACTACGCCAATTCAAGCGATTTGTAAGCGACAACAATTTGTTCGACAACACTCACAGCCTGTTAGCCACAGTAAGCGGTGGGGCCGATTCGAGCGTTATGCTTCACCTGCTTGCGAAATGCAAGTTCAAGGTTGCCGTGGCGCACTGCAACTTCAAGTTGCGCGGTGCCGATTCCGATGGCGATGAGGATTTTGTGCGACAATTGGCAGAAAGGTACCAAATGCCATTTTTCAGCATACGATTTGACACTTTGGCTTACGCCGATGAGCATAAGATTTCGGTAGAAATGGGGGCGCGCGAACTGCGCTACAACTGGTTTGCAAAACTTGCCGATGAACATCACTTTGACAGAATTCTCACGGCACATCATCTTAACGACAATATTGAGACTGCCTTGTTGAACCTTTGCCGTGGTACTGGCATTAACGGACTTACTGGCATCGCTCCACTTAACGGAATAATTGCACGTCCGCTGTTGTTCGCTACACGCGAGCAAATTGAGGAATATGCGCGGTTGAACAAATTGAGTTTCCGCACCGACATCACCAACCTTTCCGACGATTATCAGCGCAACATTGTGCGACATCAGATTGTGCCTGTAATGAAACAGATAAATCCTGCGTTAGAGGATCGTATGCTTAAGAATTTCAAACATATACGTCAGGCATCCGACATTTATAACTGGTATGTCGACAAGGCTA
>CALCFP010000140.1 GCA_937900725.1 uncultured Bacteroidota bacterium
ACAACATTACTATCCGATGGTCTAAAATATGAATTCATCGTCATTCAAGTCTGATTCGGGGCATTGTGATGGCTCTGGCAACTTGATTGTCACCTTAGTTCCGCAATCGGTATCACAGGACAACTCAATTGTGCCATTCAGGCACTCCACATAAGCCTTTGCCACAGATAATCCAAGTCCACTACCTTGGTTGATTGAATTTATTTCTTTGTCAATTCGTTCGAAACGGTTGAACACCATAGCCATTTTTTCCTTATTGATGCCAATACCATAGTCTTTGATAGTAATGCAAAGCAGGCCTGAGTCGAGGCTAAGCATTACCTCAACTTTATTTGAGGCATTGCTGAATTTGAGGCTATTGCTCAATACATTCGACAATACAAGTTGAAGTTTGTCGGCATCAGTGACAAACAACCTCGCCTTGACAAGTTCTGCATCCACATTCACCTCAAAATTTATTGTAAGTTGTTTCTGTTCAGCCTTGTACTTATATATTGAAATCACATTATCGACAAGTTGAATAGTGTCAATCTTTGCATAAACTGGTTCACACTCGCCGGCTTCAATATGCGCAGCGGCGAAAATGTTTTTCAACTGGAAATCAAGATCGAACGCCTCTGAGTAAATCAATTCGGCCATACTCTTGACACGTGAAATATCTGTTCCGCCATAATTGGCAATGTTTCGCGCCAATCCCATAATAGAAGCAAACGGGTTGACGATTTCATTGCACACGTTTGAAATGAAATGGCTTTTTATGGATTCGGAATTGGTAAGTTTTCCACTCAACTCGCGTACTTCGCCACAAAGAATGGAAATCTGCTGTTTCAATTCGTTGACTTCGTTTTCAGTTTTGTCAATCGATGTATTCTTTTGATTGTTCATTTATTATAGTTTTTTTCCGGTATATGGTAGAGCCAATGCTTTCAAGAGGCACATCCATATTGGTAATGGTTTCACTATGTCCGAGTATGAAATATCCGCCTGGTTTCAAATGCTGAATCAACTTTTTGATGATATTTTCCTGGTCTTGCCGTTCAAAGTAAATCAAAGCGTTTCGACAGAAAATAATGTCGAAATCGAAGTTTACAGGATATGTCGGATCCATGAAATTCAGTCTGCGGAACTGGATTTTATCGCGTAAATGCTTGACAATACGTACATTTTTCACAGTCTGATCCTTTGAGCGCATAAGATACTTATTACGCATAAAAGCAGGTACCGGTATGATTCTGTCCTCACGATAGATGGCATCGGCTCCCTGCTGAAGCATCAATGTTGAAATGTCGGTTGCCAAAATACCGAAGTCCATTCCGTAGTTTTTTTCACAGAATTCGCTCATCACCATAGCCAATGTATAAGGTTCCTCACCCGAAGAGCATCCTGCGCTCCAAATGTTCACCTTGCGAAATTTCTGCTCTTTAGCCAATGCAGGAAGGATGTTATTGGACATATAGACAAAATGCGATGGTTCACGGAAAAAATCAGTCTTGTTAGTTGACACCACGTCAATCATATGGATGATTTCCTCCTTGCCGGCGGGGCTGAACACATAATCGGCATATTCCTTAAAATTGCTCATCGACAAGGCTTTTAGCCTTTTCTGCAAACGACCTTGAAGCACAATGCGCTTTGACAAAGGCATCTTAATGCCATAATTGTTTTGAATGAACCTACTCAAACGGCGGAACTCTGCGTCCTTGAGTTCCGGCATTGCACCCAATAAATCCACCATTCCTGTATTCATAATCAATTGTCCTGTTGCGAGTCTGCCTCGATAATCAGATGTTCGTTTGAGTTGAAGACAATGTCAATGTTAAGTAGCATTATGAATGCCTGAGGCAATTGGTACATTCCTTTTATGAAATCCACCTTGTATTTGGTTCCGATGGTAGGCGAAATCTCAATCTTGCTGTCGGGTATTTCAAACACCTCGTCGACTGAATCGGCAAGGATTCCAAGATGCACATCTTCGCCGTCTATCTTTACACAAAGCACTATGATGCAAGTCTTGTCGCAGATTTTGGTTTCGTCCATTCCGAACTTCACACCCAAGTCGACAATAGGCAACACACTGCCACGCAAGTTGATAACGCCACGCATATATGCAGGCGAATTTGGCACTTCTGTAATTGGCTTAATGTCAAGAATTGTAAGAGCCTTATTAACATCTACAGCAAACAATTCGTTGTTCAATCTGAACGACAAATATGTTGTTGCTGGTTCGTTAGCCTGAACTACTGTTTTTTTCATCTTTTGTCAATTAACAGTTATACAATTCTATTTATTCTGTCTTTCAGCGAGAAAGCCGCTATCAGCTTGTTCGTATCCACAACCAATGCCACTGTTCCGTCACCAAGAATTGTAGCGCCAGATATTGTCTGCTGTTCGCGATACAATCTTCCAAGTGGCTTTAACACTGCCTGATATTGGCCAATTATATCATCAATCGCTATGCCGATGGACATGTCGCCATACTGGACTACCACAACATGTTCCTGCTCTGGCGGATCGCCTGGGATATTGAACACATCACGGAAACTTATGAATGCCGTTTCCTTGTTGTCGGTACGAATAAGGTTGTTGACAGCACCTGTCAGTTCAGCATGCTTGAACTCGTAGCACTTTTTTACAGAAGACAGTGGAATGACATATTTGGTGTCGGCCACCTTGACAAGCAAACCATCAATTATGGAAAGTGTCAATGGCAATTTTATCGTGATGGATGTTCCCTTGCCGACATGCGTGTCGATGTCGACTTCACCACGTATCTCTGAAATCTTGCGTTTAACCACATCCATTCCCACGCCACGTCCTGACACTTTGGTGACTTTTGACGCGGTTGAGAATCCCGACTGGAAAACCAGGTCGATAATGTCCTTGTCGCTCAATTGAGAATCAGGCAGAATCAAGCCTTTCATTATGGCCTTGTTGCGAATCTTTTCCGGATCCATTCCTTGACCGTCGTCAGTAACCTGAATGATTACATTGGCTCCTGAATAGTATGCCTTGAGCAATATTGTTGCTTTTGCCGGTTTTCCCATGGCACGGCGGGGCTCCGCATCTTCGATGCCGTGGTCCATACTATTTCTGATGATATGCATTAATGGGTCGTTGAGGCTTTCTATGATATTCTTGTCCAATTCGGTATCGGTGCCTTCCCCCTTGAATGCCACGTCCTTGCCCAACTCTTGCGACAATTCTCGGACCAGCCGCTGGAAACGTGTCACCATATTCTCAATGGGGATAAGGCGAATGCTGAAAACATCGTCACGCAACCTGCGCGAAATCTTCTCCACCTCCTCGGCCATAGGCACTAGACCCGGGATGTTGCTTTCCTGTGCAAACAGGCTCAGCCTTGCCTGAATAGTGACCAATTCGCTAACCCAATTGATAAGGTTGTCTAGTTTTTCCGACGACACTCGAATGCTGGAAATTGTCGAACCGTGGATATTGACAGCATTTGATTTCTCGGCTGCCGAATCCATTTTCTGTTTTTGATATACCTTTTCAAGTTCACTAGTCAAGAGCAACAACTGGTCAATGTCGATATCCTTGCCACTATTGACCGTCTCGTCTATGATACCGTTGAACGACTTTTCCTTGAACAAGTTTATCTCACTGATTTTGCGAACAGTAAGATCGCATTGGTCATCAACAAATATAAACACCTCGCTAATAAGGTTGATGCCCGCATTTGTTGCCAGAAACACGTCCCAATAAGTATAGCACGAATTGGGTTTCAACTCATCGAACGAAGGGATATTGCCAGTTCTGGCCACCACTTTTGCTTCTCCCAAGTCGCATAGTTCATCTATTAGGTATAATGGATTGGTGCCAAAATTGAAAATATTAGGATGAGGCTTGAAACTAATATAATATGTGGCAGTCTTCGGGACTTCCGCGTCTGTTGGTTCTGGTTGTACAGGCTTTGCAGGTGCGTTGGGGTCTTGAACTCCATTCTTCTCAATTATGGCCGCAATGCGCGACATCAAGATTTGATTTTGCGATTCGTTGGTGGTATCGGTGTCGTCTTGTTCCTGAAGCAAGTTGCGCAAATGGTCAACGGAACTGAGTGTCACATTAAGTATCTCACTATCAACCTTAAGTTTGTCATTGCGTATCAAGTCATAGATATTCTCAAGGTAGTGTGTGAACTTGTCCATCTTGTGAAAACCGAACATGGCACTGCCTCCTTTCAGCGAGTGCATGACACGGAACACGCTTTGGATAACATCCATGTTGGTTGGATTGGCCTCCAACTCCAACAATGTCTTTTCCAAATCGTTGATAAGGTCGTTTGCCTCATCGACGAACTTATCTCTGAAATTTTCCATTATCGAACTACTTTATTTATTGCCGCCAATAGTTTTTCCGGAACGAAAGGCTTGATAATCCAGCCAGTGGCACCTGCTTCTTTTGCCTCCATTTTCTTGGCTGTCTGAGACTCGGTGGTTAGAAACAGTATTGGTACATACTGGTATTCAGGCATTTCCCTTACCTTATGAATAAATTCAATTCCATCCATGTTTGGCATATGCAAGTCGGTAATGATAAGGTCGAACTTGCTGCCATCGAGATATTTCAAAGCATCTAAGCCATCAATGCCTTTCAGCACCTCATGTCCTGCATTCTCAAGAGTGAAGCACACCACTTCACGAATGCTTTCAGAATCGTCAACTATCAGTATTCGCTTTCCCATAATTATGATTTATTTGTGTGTATTAAAACTTTAGTCCTGTCTTGGTCAGTAGTTGCGACAAATCCTGTGGCAACTCAATCTTTGTAATGATGTCAATGGAATGAGTCTTGCAGTGTGACTTTAGCGAAACTATCAGCTGATAGAACGACAAATCAGCCTCTTCCACTTCAGATGTCTCCACAATGATTGATTTTGTATCTTTCACCAGTTTGTCAAACTCGGCCTTGATTGCTCCTACATTAGGCAATGTAAGGCTTCCTTTAAGCATCACACTTGCGTGTCCGTCTTCTTTCTTTATTATTATGTTTTCTTCGTTCATAATAAGTTATCATTAAAAGAATTCAATATCATCTATATCTTTATCACGTTTTGTTTCCAAATCGCCGTTAAGCACATTGTTGTAAACGTCTCGCTCGCTCTTCATCGTGTACAGACTTTGAATATACTCAAGTATTTCAGAGCCTTCCTTGTTTATGTCCGATTTCAGTTTTGTCAGGCAACTGTTGCCATTCAGACTATTCAGCATTCCAACAATCTCATCCACAGTCTTTTTGAAAAAATTATAATACTCCACATTCTTTGTAGCCTCCACTATTTCATTAGAAAGGGTGCAGCACTTGTCGAAATTGGCGCTAGCCTCAAATTCGAACCGTGTAATGTCGCGCTTGAGTACATCCATTGTGTTTGCTTCGGACGATGACGACTTGTTGCCAATCACCATTTCCTTCTGGATGCCGTCAAGCAACTCCAAATGCTCCGTAACCTTGTTGAAACAAGTTTTCATCAAATTTGAATTTGACTTGATGTCCATGCTCACGCCGCGCATGCGGCCAACATTCTCGGCATTGAGTTTGTGACTACGACTGTCAAGTTGTGCTTCAAGACTATCAATAAGGTCTCGCAAGTTGCGTTCACTTTGGAATACATTGAAAAACACCTGTTTGGACCTTTCATATTGGTGGACGAGTTCGGCAAACTCTTTAATTACGCCGTTAATATGGCGCTCATTGCACTCAACCAATTCAATATACCGTATTTGACGGTTTCGCAACTCAGGGAGTATGTCGTCAATGATTTTTCGGGTCCCTTCAGATATTTTTTCAAAGAATGTTGTTATCTGCTTCAACTCATGGCCCACATCTATCAGCATAGATGTTATCTTGTCGATTGAATCTTGATAATCGTTGTTGACATACATCAGTTGAGCAACCTGGACGTCAATAACTTCGGGCAATTTAGCCAGGAATTTCACCTGTGATTCTATCAAATCCTTATCGTCCTTGACATCGTCAATGTTGTCAATTCTGTTAATCACCTGTTTTTGTGCTTCACGGATATGTTCAATTTTCTGTCTGATGATATCGTGGAACTGTAAATTGGTCACGACCTCGTTCAAGTCGCTAAAGCACGACTGAATATGTCGGTTGAGCAGATTGAACATCTCAACGTTGAAATACCCTTCGACAGTAAATTCCTTCAATTCCCGGCTCGACGATGCGATGTAGTTTTCGGCAGGCATCACGCTGACAATGTAATGAAGGTTATCTTGCCGTTTTATTTCTGAAACATGGTTGATGATTGCGTCCAATTCAGAATTGGCATTGTCAATCTGCTTACGATAGTCGGCAATAAAAAGTTCAAGATTCTCGATTGTCTTGAAAACGTCCTTGTCGGTACGCAACGGATCGCAGACGAGTCCCAAACGAATGTTTGCCAACAAGTACTGAACTGTAATAACATTTTGCCGCAAATTGTTGAATGGCAAAACCGCCCTGTCAATAAGCGTCTGGACGAGCACAAAAGCATCGCTCAACTTGTGCGACATATCGATTAAATTCGAAAATGTAGTCTTGCGTTCAGAGTATATCTGTCTCAACTGGACGGTCGAAGTCTGCCCCATACCAAATGCGTATTCCTGTGCCTTGTTGCTCCAATCGAGCAGTTGCTTTATGCTTGAATGGTAATCTTTAAGCAATATTCCAAACTTGTTAAAGTCTTTAGTCGAAATGGAATACATTGAGTCTATCTTGTCATTTATCTGATTGATAGTGTCAATGACTTCGCCTTTTGAAAAATTCTTCAGTAACTCCGACAGTACTTTTATTGTTTCTTCTGAATTCATATTTTCACATGGGCGCTTCTGCGCTTTTACTTGGTTTTAATTCATAACAAACATACCCCCGATTTTGTTCAAGGCAAGTTCGTCTTTTTGCCACATGGCGTATTTTTCGTTAAATGTGGCTTGCGTACAACAAAGTTAGAATTTTCATCCTTTCATCAAAGGACAAACGAACTACAAGACATATTTATACTGCCAATTATTCCATATTTGACAGTAATGTTCGCCACACCAGTCCTTATAAATGGAATATGAGACACAGACTCAGTAAAGTGCGAAACGGATTTCCGGCCACAGAGAAAAAAATTACGGAAGTCATGAAAGGCTATTGCTTTCTTGAGAGTTTTCTTAACTCAAACAACGCCCAGTCAATAATGCCTAAACTATGGTCGCCTTGCAAGATATAGGCCAAAAACACACTTACACTAAATGCTATTAGCATGAATACAAACAAGCCGATTAGTTCTAGTGCAAACATTTCTTCCTCAATTTCAACCTATATACGATACAATGCAAAAAAAAGTTTTGTTCAAAAATTCTTCAAAAAATTTGTTACAAAAAGAGTGCCAAAGATTCAAAAAACATGCAATCATTGTTTCTTCTCCATCAATGGCGACACAACCTAACATATTGTACGCCACACAGTCATGAATATGTCTTCATAGCCATTGTTCGATGTATCATAAAGAAACGTCTGCCTTTGATTGCAATCATAATTCCGAAACACGACACCATTCCATTTTCAGAAAAACGCCTGTCGATTATGCCGAAAGATTCTTTTTGACACGATACGCATTCTTCAACTTTCAAATGATTGTTCTCGCAAGAATGGCAAGAATCATCGCGATGCTATGAACCAGAGGGGATAAAAAAGCACAACTTGCTTATGACATTATTAAAGCACTGGCTCTGTGGGAAACCAGGGAATACACCATGTCGCATCACACGAATAATGGAGATTGTAACCGAAACTGGACGAACAATAATGCCAATCGACACTTATTTTGCGGACCGTACGTCATGGGGTGGAGCACTACCCCGAACCGGATATTGACACGTATTACAAACGGATTGTAGAACTTCTGAACGACGAATATGACAAAGGTGGCTAT
>CALCFP010000141.1 GCA_937900725.1 uncultured Bacteroidota bacterium
ACCAGCAATGCCGCCACCTTGTGCTTTGCTGTTGCATGACAAATCGCATTGGGAAGTGCAATTTGTCAATGTCTCGTTGAATACGGCACCACAAATGCTTCCAATGAGTTCTTTTCCGTTAACAGCTCCGCTAACTGTCAGATTTTTGATTTCACCGAATGATGCACATCCAAAAATACCGCCAACACAAGGTAATGTCTGGTTAATGTTAATTCCTGTAATATTGCGGTTGTTCCCGTTAAAAATGCCTTTAAATGAATTGTGTATGCCTATTGGCTCTGTCCAATCAGTAAGTGCAATGTCAACTGTTACTTTGAAATATATTCCTTTAAAACCATCGTAAGCTGCGCATCCTTTGTATGAACCATAGGTATTAACGGCTGTGCGTAATGCTTTCAAGTCGCTTTCAGATTCAATGGTCAGTGGCGATTCTATTGAACCAAAGGATGTTGCTCCTGGTTTGTTCGTTTTCAGGTATATTGTCTTGCTGTAGCCGTCTTTTTTCGCAATGATGGCAACACCTGTTGATTTAAGAATCGATGCAGATGTCCCGCTGATTTTCAAGTTTGACTCGTTTTCACTTGTCCAAGTAACGTTATTGGCAGTGGAGACGGTGAAATTTGCAGTTACATTGTCGGCTTTGTCGCTGGTAGCCAAAGTTAATGGCGTTGCAGCAAGGATGACCGCTGCTTGGTCTTTGCTTTTAGTTAGTCGTGGATATAAATTGGCATCGAAAGACCACAACTCTGGATCCAATACTGTTTTTAAGCCTTCACCAATCATGGACAATGTTGGTTTGCCTTCCATTTCGCCTGTTTTATCCAATCCTGATTCAATTGGATTTATTCTTGTCCAACCATCTGATGCATTTATTTGGTTGTCGTAGTAGCAGTTGCTTGTAGGTGCTGAAAGGTCTTTATTATATCCGAAGCAGTTGCCCGATGTATATCGCATACTAAATACTTGGCCGACATTGATACAGTTTGACACTTTCGTTGTTGAAACATTGCAGAAACCTACAACACCGCCAGAAAAGTTGAAAGCGGATACCAACCCATAATTTATGCAATTGTTGACATCTGTCGTTCCTTCTATGTATGCTACAACACCGCCATTACGCTCTTGTTTTCCATACACGGTGGCAATGTTGGCGCAGCAGGTGATTGTACTTGCTCCTTTGGCATATCCGCATATGCCACCTGCATATTGGTTGCCATAGACAAAACCACTTGCCACAGTTATGTTCTTTAGCGTGCCATTAGATATTCCACCAAATAATCCGACATAACTATTGCTTGGGTTGTTGTAGTATAGATTGCTTATAACGAATCCGTTTCCATCGTATACTCCAGAAAAAGGTTTGCTGTTGTTGCCAATAGGTGTCCATGACTTGTTGTTCAAATCCAAATCTGCAGATTGCTCGAAGTATATGCCAGAATAATTTTTTCCTGCATTTGTTGTGGCAGACAAATAGGCTAGGTTGGCTTCTGATTCAATTAGATATGGATCAGTTTCTGTTCCTGAACCTTTGGTCCATATTGTAGAAGAACTGCCATTCCATTGTGCCATCAATGCCATTGACATGAATGTGGCAACTGTTAAAAGTGTTAATCTTCGTTTCATAGTGTATATTTTTTTGTTATTTATATTTTCTCAATATGTTTCATGCATGTTGCAATACACCCGTATTTATACAATTATGCAACGATAAAGTTACACTTTCGCATTATATGAAAATGAATTTGTTGACAAAATGTTGTATTTCGTTTATGGAAAGATCGTTTGTCTGAAAGCTGATAGATTTCATCGTTTGAAAAAATGGATCTGCGAATAGTCAACTATTCATTGTCAACTGAATGAGTTCATCCCATTGTTTCATAATCTTGCTTGTCACAAAACGTTTGACTTCTTCTGTCGCGTTTTTTGATAAAGACAGTCTCAAATGCTCGTCATTGAGCAGTTGCTCCAGTTTTGTGGCAAGATGGTCAATGTCGCCATTTCGTACAAGCAATCCGCTGATGCCGTCGGATATGATTTCGTTTGGACCTGTCTTGCAGTTGAAGGCTACGCATGCGCATCCTTGGCTCATGGCTTCAAGCAGGCTGCAAGGGAAGCCCTCGCGTCGTGATGACAATACGTAAATGCTTTTTGTCCGCAATATTTTGTCAATGTTGTCAGTCCAGCCAAGAAATTCGACGTTTTTTTCAACTCCATAAGCTTTTGCCATCTCGTTAATTTTTTTGTCGTCTGTGGCTCCAGTGAATTGAAGTTTCCAATCTGGGTGTGACGGCGATATTTTTGCCCATGCCTTAATCAGCAAGTCGAAACCCTTGACGTGCCATCGGCGTTGTGAACCAATGGCGACAACGGCTTTTTCTCGCCATGTGCCAGAGTTGGAATTGATGTTGCAACTTAATGGGTTGTGGATAAATGTCTTGTTTTTTAGCCATTTGGCATATTGACAGTCGCTTTCCGACACAAAGACTGTTTTTGATGCAAACCGATACAAAAAATGCCGTGTAAGCCATTCACATGGTTTTCCCTTGGCTTGTATTGATGTTTGTTCAGACAGGATTAGTTTCTTGTGCATAAATGAATTTGCAATCAAGACAAATCTGTTCATCCCTACAAGAAACGACATCGTCAGGTCAGGGTTGATTTTTTTTATGGCTTTCCTGCATTTTATTATTCTGTCAAGTTGGTAAGGCCTGATGCGTTTCCCTTTCGACAGGTCGAGTATGCTTATTCTGCTGTCTAAAGTGTACGTATTTGTGTTTGGCTTGAATATTGCTACGGTTACATCATGATTTTCGCACAGATGATTCAGCAAGACAGTGGCCACACGTTCGGCGCCACCGCCGTAAATCTTGCTTATGAACAGAAGGATTTTCATCTCGCCGTTGTTTCAGAAATCAGGTTGTCCCATTTTGCAAAAAACATATCCTTGTCGAATTGTTTTGTTTTTTCAACTGCGCCAGCAGAAAGTTTGCGACGAAGCTTTTCGTCATCAATCAGCATTTGAATTTTTCTGGCAATGTCGTCAATATCTTCGCTTTTTGCAATAATTCCGTCAACACCGTCGGTTATTATTTCTTTCATGCCTCCGTCGCAGTCGGTGCCGATGCAGGCGCACCCTTGGCTCATGGCTTCAATGAGGCTGTTTGGACACCCTTCGAAACGTGAGGCTAAAACGAATATGCTTTTTGAACTAAGTGTGTCCGAGATGTTGTCGATCCATCCTGCCCAACTAACTCTTTCCTGATTTTGAAGGGTAATGCCGTTTGGCAATTGGGTGTTTTGCTTTTTGCCCAAAATCTCCATTGTCCAATCTGGATTTTGCGGCGAGATATTTTCCCATGCCTTAATGAGCAGATCAAGGCCTTTTATATGCCATCTGTAAGCATGTGCTATTGTAATTATTGTCTTTTGCCGATTATTGTAATCTGCAAAAGGTTTTAGCATTGAAGGATTGTAGATGGTAAGGCTTTTTTGGGGCAGGCCGAATTCCTGCCTGTCGGAATTTGTGACAAACACAATTTTATTTGCCAATGGGTACAATATTTTTCGTGCGACACGGACTGTTTTTGATGATTCTCTTTTCAGTGTGCTACGTTCTGATACAATGATTTTTTTCTTTAGGAACAGACTGGAAATCAGAATATTTATGTTTGTTGGCGTCAGAAATGAAATAATTAAATCAGGTGAGTCTTGTTTGATCTCTTTTCTGATTTCCATAATACGGTAAATAAACCGCATTATTTTATTTTGCTTTTTGTTTGATATTCTGTGAATAGGAATACTGTCGCTAATTTGGCATGAATCATCTTTGCCGTCGAAAAAGACGGTAGTAACTTCATGTTTTTCGCATAAATGGTTCATCAGGATTGTTGCTACACGTTCGGCTCCGCCACCATGTAATTTGTCGATGAAAAACAGGATCTTCATTTTTTTGCAACTTCTTCAATAAGGTTGTCCCATTTAGCAAAAAAGGCATTTTTGTCGAATTGCTTCACTTTTTCAATGGCACCAGCCGACAGCCTGCGACGCAGATTTTCATCATCAATCAGTTGTTGCAATTTATTTGCAATGTCGTCAATGTCTTCGCTTTTTGCAATAATTCCGTCAACGCCGTCTGTTATTATTTCCTTTATTCCGCCATCGCAGTCAGTGCCTATGCAGGCGCAACCTTGGCTCATCGCCTCAATAAGGCTGTTGGGGCATCCTTCGAACCTCGACGCCAATATGAATATGCTTTTTGTGCAGAGTGTTTCAGCAATATTGTCGGTCCAGCCTTTCCACATTACGCGATTAGCATTTTTAAGCGCATCAGGTACAGGCTTGCCATATATTCTTCCGTGTATTTCCAGATTCCATTCAGGATTTGCAGACATTATTCTTGTCCAAGCACTTATCAGCAAGTCAAGCCCTTTTATGTGCCAGCGGGAGTCTGGCGCTATTGTAATTATTGTTTTTTCCCTGTCGCTGTAGTCTGCAAACGGAGTTAGCATTGCTGGATTGTATATGCATATGCTTTTTTTCGGAAGTTTGAATTTTATGCAGTCTTCTTCTGTTACAAAAACAATTTTATCTGCTAGCGGGTATAAAATTTTTCTTAATCTCCATTGATCGTTTTCTTGAAGCCGATTAAGTGTGTTCCGCTCTGAAACAATAATTTTTTTTCTGCAGAAAAGATTGGCTAATAGAGCATTGTTATTTGTTTTGACAATAAACGAAATGATTATGTCGGGTTTTGTTGAGTGTATGGTGTGAGCCATTTTTATGAATCTTGGAATTCTCGAAGCTCCTTTCATTTTGCTTTTTATGCTGTTGTCAATTACGTGCACGCGACTGTCAAGAGGGTAAAACGGTGCTTTGAAGTTAGTTACAGCTACGTATGTGTCGTGCTTTTCGCAAAAGTGGTTAAGCAGAATCGATGCGACACGTTCTGCGCCACCTCCGTATAGTCCGTTTATGAAAAAAAGTATTTTCATTGGTTCTGCCTCTTTGCAATAGCATCTTCTATAATTAAATCACAAATTTTTATGTTATGACATTCGTGCCATTGCAAATCTTCAGTCCAGTATCCAGAGAAGTTTTTGTTGGCTTCGGTTCCACAGCAGTAGCTTATTTCCGAAAGAAGAATATTTCCGTCAGTGTTTAGTAGAAAGTCAAAAGCCACGCTTTGCATTTTTAGTTTCTGGTTAATGTCGAATGCGGCTTTTACATATTTTGTGTCAATTGCATTTTTGTCGAAAATGATAATTCCACTGCCAGATGCGCGAAAATCGTTTTTGCGGTTCATTGTTTTTTTGGCTACTGCACGGTTACCAATCACAAACACCCGAATTACAAAATCATTGTTTGGTATGAAATCTTGAAAATATGTATATCCGATTTCTTCTTTTTGGAAACGTTCTTTGTATGAATATGGAGTTATAATGCCTTTTAGAAACCATTTAAAGGTGCATTTGCCCTTTTTGTATTGTTCCCATCTTTGGATGACTCTAATAAAGTGGCTGTTTTTTTGAAACCCTTGACTGAATGATTTTTCTACAAGCTTTCGTGCTTGTGCGAGATTTCTTACAAGTTGTACGTTGTTTGAACTTGAGCCACTTCTGAGTTTGAAGACTTTGGGAAATGTTGTGTGCTGAATCCATTCTAATGCATCGTCGCGTGTATAGAATATGTAAGTAGGTATAAGAGGTGCGTTGATTGCGTCTAACAGGTATTTCTGGCTAACTTTGTCATCATAGTGCCAGCAAGTGTCAAAATCAGGGTATGTAATAATATTAGTCAGTTTATTAATTACATATATTAGTTGTTTGGCAAATAGGTAATCTTTGTATTGGACTAAATGGTGATGCCACATAAATATGTCACAATCAGTTAGCTGATGTAAAATATCATTGGCGTATGCGTTAACAATCTTGTATTGTATATTGTGTTGTTGGCAGTATGTTATCCATTGTTCACTATATGAGCCTGGCCTATGATGAATAGCTATTTTCATTGGTCATTTTATTTGTTATACAAATCAAGCAATAATTTCAATATGGTGGCAATGTTGTCGTAAACTATCATTTCTGGAATTTTCTTACAATAGATATTACGCTATGTTCCCATATCTTTTTTATGATAATGCGTTCATTGCTGATGCAAAGAAGAAATCCAATGTATGCGGCCATACAAATAGCCATTGATGCTAATTTTAAAATATCTGAGTTGCAAAATGTTGATAATGAATTTGCCAAAATTGTCATTATTCCGCAACCGATCATTTCTGGCAAAATGTTGCCAATTATTTTCAGTGGCGAAAGCCCGATGAGAATGAATATGGTAATCAAGTGTAACAATAATAGCCAAAGCTTTGTCATAGTCCGTGCAACAAACATTGTATGAAATCCGTATTGTGATGAGATGAATATGGTGGGAATGGTTACAGCGGCAAATAAAATGGAAAGAGTCACGGATACATATGGTTTATTTATGGCAATATATGCAGTACTGCAAAATCGGTTTATGGTCAGACTGAAACAGTGAATCAATCCCCATATTCCGATGAGTGGTGCGGCTTCTGTCCACTGGCTTCCTAATAATATTTTCGTAACTATGTCGCTGTATAAAAAGATAATAAAGCCGACTGGCATCAATAATATGCTGAGATATTTTTGCATTTTCAGCATTGTGGCACGTAGTTGGGAAAGATCGTTTTGTAATTTTGAATATGTGGGTAAAAGCATTGGAATGAAACTTTTTGAAAAGAATTCCAACAGCTTGTTAGATGTGTTGATGGAGGTTTTGTAAATGCCCAAAGTGTGCTGGTTGAATTTTGTGCTGGCAATGAATAAATCCAAATAATTGTTTATCCAACTCAATATTTGATCTATTATTATCCAAGTGCAAAACGCAAGCATCTCTTTCAATCTTCGAAAACTATAATATATTTTCGGTCTCCAGTCTGAATAAACAAACAGAATGACCGCTGCAGATATGCCATGCACTAATTTGCTTACAATTAAAGCCCAATAACTTCTAAGCCATATGGCGAGCGGAATGGTAATAAAAAATGTTAGGCCTAATCCAACTATTCTCACTATGAAAGGAACCCTAAAGTTTAGATTGCGTTTGTAAATGGCGGATTGAATACTGGAGAGTGCAGATATGGGGATGGCTGCACAAGCTATTGCTATTGCAGTTTCCAAACCTGGACTATTGACCATTCGGGCTATAGGATAGCGGAATATTATTATTGTTCCCCATATAATCAGACTCGTCACTAGATTAGACCAAAAGGCTACGTTTATGCTCTTGTTGCGGTCTTCATCATCGGCAAATTCATGCTGGATGATGTATTTTTGAAACCCAGCATCCGTAAGCATCTCCGCAAACGATATGATGATAACCGTTGTGGCCACGGCGCCATACGCTTCTGGCGTCAACAGCCTGGCCAGTATCATGCCTGATAGTGGTGATACCAGCTTCGAGGCAATCTCTGTCAGTGCCGACCATTTTGTGGCGGTTACAACCTTTGCTTCTAAACTATTCATACGTTGGTGCCGTTAACTGTCGTTCGCCTTTTAATATGCAAAACAAACAAAAAAACAGTCGGCCTGGCATTTTTTAGCGCAATAGCGTGAGATTTTGTCAATTCACAGAGTTTTGCATTGCGTGGTTGTTAGTATCGCGGTTGATTTTTATTGTTGCCGTGAGTTTTTCGGTTCGATTCAATTATCGATATTTGCGCGTTTTGTAAAATTTAAGGTTTTGAAAAAATTACTTCTATCCATAGCATTTGTTTCTGCTATGCAAGTGGCGTTCTCTCAGGAATATGACGGAAATGCCGAACCCGAGCAGGAAACAACTTCAGAAAAACAGGATGAAGATTTAAGTATTTGACAAATCGTGGAAACACTTCGCTATATATTTCAGT
>CALCFP010000142.1 GCA_937900725.1 uncultured Bacteroidota bacterium
ATACGACAATTACGATGCCATCAATGTTGATAAGGTTTCTGAAATCCCATATGACTATGACGGGGTAATGGGAGTCCCGATTACGTTTTTGGATAAGTATAATCCTGAACAGTTTGAGATAGTAAAATTTCGAAAAGGTAACGATGAAAAGGATTTATCTGTAAATGGAAAGTGTCCGTATTTCAGAATCTTAATCCGCAAAAAACAATAATACTATGGAAATTACATTAACCCCAATCCGCATTGGCGATTTGTATGCGGGATTCAGCAACAGTGAAGAAGAAGGCGTTTTTGGCTATAGTGGCAAACTAAACATTCGTCCAAAGTATCAGCGTGAGTTTGTTTACAGTGAAAAGCAACAGGTTGCGGTTATTGAAAGTGTCCGTAAAGGGTTTCCGCTCAATGTTATGTATTGGGTTGAAAACGAAGACGGTACATTTGAATTGCTCGATGGACAGCAACGTACAATGAGCATTTGTGAATTTTTGAGTGGCAACTTTTTTGTCAATTGGAACGGTGCGCTTAAAAGTGGCGTAAACCTTACTCCCGACGAACTGCAAAAATTTAAGGACTACCAATTGATGGTGTACATTTGTCGAAACGGTAGCGACAGTGAGAAACTCGATTGGTTTCGCACCATAAACATCGCTGGCGAAGAACTCACCGATCAGGAAATTCGCAATGCCGTATATTCTGGCCCATTTGTCACCGAAGCAAAAAAGAAATTCAGCAAGACTGGTTGCGTCGCATACAAAATGGGTAACAATTATATGAGTGGTTCGCCAATTCGTCAAGACTATTTGGAAAAGGTGATTTCGTGGTTCAGTAACGGCAATATTGAAGAATATATGGCGGAGCATCAGCACGAAACCAATGCAGATGAGTTGTGGCTTTATTTTCAAAATGTGATAAACTGGGTGAAGACAAAGTTCACCAAATACCGTAAGGAAATGAAAGGCCTTGAATGGGGCAAAATCTATAACCGTTACAAAGATGCGAAACTTGACGCCAACGACTTGGAAATCAAGATTGCACAGTTGATGAAGGATAGCGATGTGCAGAAGAAATCAGGCATCTATGAATACGTGCTTGACGGCGAGGAATACCATTTAGGCATCAGGGCGTTCGACGACAACACCAAACGTGAGGTTTATGAACGTCAGAACGGCATTTGCAAGATATGTGGCAAACACTTCGAGATAGAACAGATGGAAGCCGACCACATTACACCTTGGAAAGAAGGCGGTCGCACCATAGAGGGAAACTGCCAAATGCTTTGCCGTGAGTGTAACAGACGGAAGGGCGCAAAGTGAATAGGCTTTGTGCCAACTGCAAATAAAAACAACCAACGCGAGTGCGTGAAAATGAACACACATTGCGTTGGTTGCTTTTTTTTGGAATTTATGAAGTTGCGTTGATAACGCGAATCAATCTATCGTTAAGCCGTTAATCCTACGTTCGTCTCTACTTCTTGTCTTCCTCAATCATCTTAAGCAATTCGGCCGGCGCTACGGACTCGTCGATGCCACGTTTGACGAGTGTCTTGCCTTTGTACAGGTTGACTTTTCCTGGTCCTGCGCCAACGTAGCCGTAATCGGCATCGGCCATTTCGCCTGGTCCGTTTACGATGCATCCCATGACGGCAATCTTAAGGCCGGAAAGATGTGAAGTGACCTTTTTCACTTCTTCCAGACCCTTTTCGATATTATACAAAGTGCGTCCGCACGAAGGGCAGGCAATGTATTCGGTCTTTGTATAGCGTGCTCGTGCCGATTGCAGAATGGTGAACGCGGTTTCGCTCACCTTGCTGACAGGTGTTGGGGCAAAATTGCTCAACCATAATCCGTTAGCCATTCCGTCAATAAAGAAGATTCCGTTGTCGGCAGATGCCTTCAGTTGAAATTTGGCAAGGTCGGGTTCCTTGTATATGCTACTTACCACAACTGGCAGGTTTACATTGTTGGCTATCAGTGTGTTGAACATTGCACGCTGTTCGGCTGACTGATTCACGCACATAGAGCAGAGGATGAGCACTACTGTCGGGTCCTCTTTCCGACGGTCCATTGCTTCCTTTGTGAGCGTGTTGAGGCTAACCATAACCCAATTGCGCTTGTCTGATTTGTATTTGGCTGTCAAGTAAGTGTTTAGTCCATACAAAGGTTCAAAGTTGCTATCTTTTATCCACGCTTTGTAGTCAATCAAAAGAGAAATATCCTTTGTCTTGAAGTCGGGCAAATCCATTTCGGGAGCGCCAAAATACAGGACGTCAGGTGATTGCTGGCTTCCAGCAATGGTCATTGTGTTGAGGTCGAAACTGATGTTGAGTGACTTCAGCGTTTCCATTGACAGGTCTGGCAAATCGCAGATAACCAGCGGTTTTGCACTGTCGAACGACGGATTTAGCGCAGTGCTTCGCTTGCTGAAACTGAACGGATTGAAAGCCAACGGTTCGGAATAGTTTATCTTGACATTCTTGTCGGTGCTTGCGAAATAGTCGACAAGCATTTTGGCTGGTTCAATCTCGTTGGCAGGATTGCCCGTCAGCGATACGCGTATAGTGTCACCGATGCCGTCGCCCATAAGAGCGCCTATGCCCACAGCGGATTTTATTATGCCGTCGGTTCCAGTACCTGCTTCGGTCACGCCGAGGTGGATTGGAAAATTCATCTTCTCGTCGTTCATCTGCTTTGCAAGAAGTCGGTAGGCTTGCACCATTACAACCGTGTTGCTCGATTTTAGCGATACTGCAACATTCTGAAAATCATATTTTTGGCATACGCGCAAGAATTCCATTGTAGCCTCAACCATTCCCGCAGGGGTATCGCCGTAACGCGACATTATGCGGTCGGACAGGGAACCGTGGTTGGTGCCGATGCGCAGAGCCGTGCCGTGTTCCTTGCAAATGTCGATGAGCGAGTGCAAGCGTTCGTCGAGTTTGTCGAGTTCGGCCTTGTATTCCTCGTCGGTAAATTCGAGCGAGGTGAAAGTGGCGCGTTTCTCAAGGTAATTGCCAGGGTTGATTCGCACCTTGTCCACAAACTGTGCGGTGATGTCGGCCAGACGTGCGTTGAAATGCACGTCGGCGACTATTGGCAGGCAGTAGCCACGTTCCACGAGCCCATTCTTGATGTCGCGCAATGCATAGGCATCTTTCTCGTCGATAGCCGTGAAGCGCACCAATTCAGCGCCAGCGTCAAAAATCTCAATAGCCTGCCTTATGGATGCTTCAACATCGTGGGTGGGCGTGTTTGCCATTGATTGAACGCGGATTGGGTTTAACCCGCCCATTTTCAGTTTGCCGACGCTTATTTCGTGAGTGTCAAAGCGCTTGTCGTTGAATGACGAATTGACGATATCCATATTCTGTAACTTTAGTCTTGTTGTAGTCTTGTTATTTGCGCGATGTACTTTCCGATGATGTCAAATTCCAGATTTACGACAGGGCCCACCTTGTTGGTGTGGAAATTTGTGTTGTCGAAAGTGTAAGGGATGATGCAGACTTGGAACGTGTCGCGAGTAGGACGGCAGACGGTGAGGCTCACGCCGTTGACAGTCACCGAGCCCTTGTCGACGGTGAGGTAGCCACGGCTTGCCATTTCCTTGCTGAAACAATACTCGAACGTGAACACGTGACTGCCTTCGGCGTCTTCAACGCAGGTGCATTTGGCGGTGGTGTCCACGTGGCCTTGCACGATGTGGCCGTCCAGACGCCCGTTCATCAGCATTGAGCGTTCAACGTTAACCTTGTCGCCGACCTTGAGCAGGCCGAGGTTTGAGCAGTCAAGAGTTTCTTTCATTGCCGTCACGGTGTAGGTGCCGTCCTTAATGCGGACAACTGTCAGGCAAACGCCGTTGTGTGCCACGCTTTGGTCGATCTTCAGTTCGTTAACAAATGAGCATTTTAGCGTGAAATGCAGATTTTCCTGGTCTTTTTCGATGCCGACAACTTCGGCAAATTCTTCAACAATTCCTGAAAACATATTGTCTTATATTTTAGGTTTCAAATAGAAATCCCCTTAAAAAATCATTCACAAAATACGGAAGCACCAATATGGGCTTCATCAAACCTAATGCGATTTATTTTGCTAGTTTATAATATTTTATACATAAATAGTAAAACGTGTCACGCTACCATAAATCCGACCGCAATTTATTAAAGATTTCCGACCGAACGATTTTTCGCGTGAGCGAATTAAGAAACCGATCTGCCATTGGTGCAATACAATGCTGAAATATTTGATTTGCAGATAAAATATTATTTTATAATTTTGTATCGTTTTTATGGGGTAAATAATTCCAGGGGACCACAAAGTCCCCTGTTTTATTACATTAAACTATGATAGAAAAAAAACAAATAGAGGACATTGTTGCTGGCAAGATTGCTGACACCGACCTATTTCTGGTAGATGTGAAGATTGACACGCAAAACAACATTACCGTTGTGCTCGATTCGCCCGAAGGCATCTCGATAGACGCTTGCGTGGTGATGAGCCAGTACATTGAGTCGCAACTCGACCGCGAGAGTGAGGATTTTGCTCTCGAAGTTTCATCGCCAGGCGTGGGGCAACCACTCAAGGTGTTGCAACAATATACCAAGATTCTGAATGGCACAATTGAGATATTGCTCAACAACGGTCAGAAAATCAACGGCATACTGCGCGATGCGAATCAGGAAGGCATTCTTGTGGAGTATGAGGCAAAGGAAAAGCCCGAAGGGGCAAAACGTCCTGTAAAGGTGACAAAGACAGAACCATACGCATTCAGCGAAATAAAATCAGTTAAGGAAACAATAATCTTTTAGCATAATCAGAAATGGAAAATTTGAACCTAACCGACACATTTTCAGAGTTCAAGGAACTGAAAAACATTGACCGCCCTACAATGATGAGGGTTTTGGAAGACGTGTTCAGAAGCACATTGGTAAAACAATACGGCTCTGACGAGAATTTCGACATTATCATCAACATTGACAAAGGCGACTTTGAAATTTGGCGCAACCGCGAGGTTGTTGAAGACGCTGATTTGGAAGATCCAAACAGGCAGATATCTTTAACCGAGGCAAAACAGATTGACGCCGACTATGAAGTAGGCGAGGAGGTTTCCGATGAAGTGAAAATGAAGGATTTCGGACGTCGTGCAATATTGACACTTCGCCAAAACCTGACTTCGCGCATCCTTGACCTTGAAAAGGACCAACTCTATGCCAAGTACAAAGATCGCATCGGCGAGATAATAACAGGCGAGGTTTACCAAGTATGGAAAAAGGAGATAATGATTATCGACGACGAGGGCAACGAACTGATTATGCCAAAGCAGGAGCAGATACCAAGCGACTATTTCCGCAAGGGTGACAGCGTCCGCGCCGCAGTAGTGCGCGTTGAGATGCGCAATGCAACCCCGCTTGTGATATTGTCACGTACAAGCCCAATATTCCTTGAGCGCCTGTTCGAACTTGAAGTTCCTGAAATATTTGACGGCCTTATCACCATAAAGAACATAAAGCGTATTCCAGGCGAACGTGCAAAAGTTGCCGTAGAGTCGTACGACGAGCGTATCGACCCGGTTGGCGCTTGCGTTGGCATGAAGGGCGCACGTATTCACGGCATTGTCCGCGAGTTGCGCAACGAAAACATCGATGTAATCAACTATACAAACAACCTGTCGTTGTACATTACACGTGCACTGAGCCCGGCAAAAGTTTCCCAGATCAAGATAAACGAAGAGACAAAGAAGGCCGACGTTTACCTACAGCCAGACCAGGTGTCGCTGGCAATTGGCAAGGGTGGCTCAAACATCAAACTTGCAAGCCAGTTGACAGGTTATGAAATCGATGTCTATCGTGAGTCGGCCGACGAGGAAGATGTCGACCTTGAAGAATTTGCAGACGAAATAGACGGATGGGTTCTTGACGCACTCAAGGCTATTGGTTGCGATACCGCCAAGAGTGTTCTGGAAATCACACCAGAAGAACTTGTACGCCGTACCGACCTTGAGGAAAACACTGTCAACGACGTCATCAAGATACTCAAGGCTGAATTTGAATAACTGACAATCAACCAAGACATCAACCTTTGATAAAATAAACAAACTCAAAAGAAGCAAATGACAGATTACAAACCATTACGATTAAGCAAAATAGCACGTGACTTCAACGTAGGTGTGGGCACTGTGCTTGATTTCCTGCAGAAGAAAGGCATTTCGGCAGACGACGGACCTAACACCAAGATAGAGTATGATGTTTACAAAATCTTGTTGAAGGAGTATGCGCCTGACCTGAAAGCAAAGGAGGAATCGGAAAAGATAGAACTGAACGCAATGCGCGCTAAGAAGGAATCGATATACGCCGATGACGAGTTTGCAGAGAAAAATCCGGCAGAAAGTCCGGAGGCGAAGATGGAGAAGCCATCTGTCAAGGAAGAGTTTGTTGAGACACCAAAAGAGGAAGTCAAAGTAAAGGTTGTAGGTAAAATAGACTTGAACAAGAAGCCTGAAAAGAAACCCGAACCAGAACCAAAGAAGGAACAAACTCAGCAACAGCCAAGAGTTGAAGCACGTCGCGAGGAGCCACGTCAGCAAAGACCTGAGCCAGAACTAATCCGCACCAAGGTGGATCCGGTAAAGGATGTGAAGATTTTGGGCAAGATAGAGTTGGATTCACTTAACACAAAGACCCGTCCTGCCAAGAAATCGAAAGAGGAAAAGGCACGCGAACGCAAGGAACGCGAAAATCAGTTCAAGAAACCGCAACAGCAACAGGGACCTGTTCAGCAGAATCGTCAAGAGCGTGTTAAAAACGATGAGCCTGAATTCATCAATACAAAGGATTTCAACTTCAAAAACTGGATGGATGGTGTAGATGATCCATACATCAATAAGGTTGAAATGAAGCCACAGTCAATTAGAAAAGATGACTACGCTACTGTTATCAGACATATGA
>CALCFP010000143.1 GCA_937900725.1 uncultured Bacteroidota bacterium
TTCATGCGGCCGCGAACTGTGCTGTTCCACCTGGATGAGCAATTTCGTGTCGGTGACAACCACCGCCGCACGCTATCAGGAACTATCGCCAAACCCGCAGAAACTTGCCGGACAGTGCTGCAAACTGAAATGCTGCCTCAACTACGAGGTTGACTCATACATCGACGAACGCAAGGATTTTCCATCAACCGAGACACCTATCATAACCGAATCGGGTAAGGCTTACCATCAAAAAACCGACGTGTTCCGTCGTCTTATGTGGTACTCGCTTGGCGATTCCAACGGTGTGGATTTTATTCCAGTATCGGTTGAGAAAGTGAAGGAATACCTTGAGATGAACAAGCGTGGCATAAAGGTGCAACTTGAGGCACAATCAAGTGAAGATGGTGAGGACGAAGAGTCAATCGACTTTTCACAAGTGGTAGGGCAAGACAGCCTGACACGTTTCGACTCATCAAAGAAGAAAAAGAAAAAGCACCGCAAGCCAAGCAACAGAGGAGGTCACCAGCAAGAAAACAATGGTAACAACCAACAAGAGAACAACGGCAACAGCAATGAAGACAATGCGTGACCTGTTGGCTTTACTGGCATTGGCAGCCATGTTTGCCTCATGTGGCAACGAGGCTTTCTACAGCCGATATGTGGACATGCCTGGCGAGCAGTGGAACCGTGACAGCGTGCTCCGTTTCGATGTTCCTGTTGACGACTCTTTAGGAGCCTACAGCATATCGTTCTGTAATCGTATCACTGGGCAATACCAATACAGCAACATGTTCCTTTTCATCACCATTGTTGCTCCTGACAAGTCGCACCAAACCGACACTTTGGAATGCATTCTGGCCAATAACAAGGGAAAGTGGCTTGGCAAGGGATTTGGCAACGTATGGTCGAACACCATACTCTACAAGCAAAATGTGGTTTTCCCAAAAAAGGGAAACTACACATTCTACATTGAACAGGCTATGCGCATTGAGAACCTTCCGCATGTTCTTGATGCAGGACTCAAAATTGAAAAACAATAATAAATAAACTTGACGTGGGTAAGGGTAAACTTGCAAAATTCGCTGAAAACGAGACTTTTGAGAATGTCTTTCAGCCCGAAGTGAACGATTTTATGAATTTCACCCATCCGCTGAAGGGAAACTGGAACAAGGACGTGTTCAAGAACGACAATCCGATTGTGCTTGAACTTGGCTGTGGCAAAGGTGAATATACCGTAGGGCTTGGCCGTATGTTTCCTGACAGGAACTTCATCGGTGTTGACATAAAGGGCGCCCGCATCTGGACTGGCGCAAAGTCGTCGAACCTTGAACAAATGAAAAACGTGGCATTCCTACGTACCCGTATCGAGATTATTTCATCGTTCTTTGCAAAAAACGAAGTCAGCGAGATTTGGATTACCTTCCCTGACCCGCAGATGAAAAAACGCCGTGCCAAAAAGCGCCTCACCTCAAGCCTTTTCCTGTCAATGTATCAAGGTCTGCTGGCCGATAACGGATGCATCAACCTAAAGACCGACAGTCGGTTCCTTTACCGTTATTCGTGCGAGGTGGCCAAACAGAACAGTCTGCAGATTGACCGCCAGACAGCCGACCTTTACAACGAGCCTTGGCTCGACGACGTGCTTCAAATCAAGACATACTACGAGCAACTGCATATAGACGACGGCAACACCATTCATTACCTGAAATTCCGCCTTCCGCAAGGCAAGCAACTTGTTGAGCCTGATTTTGACGAGGAAATATTGTGATAATTAATAAAGGGTTTAAGCAAAATCAATTAGCAGTTTGGGAGAAAATATCAGTGGAAACTGCCTTGAAATGGTAAGTTAAAAACACATTTGTTTCCAACAAATTATTCAATAAAAAAAACAAAAAAGCCGTTTTGAAGAATTTGCTTTCAAAACGGCTTTTAATCATTTCTTATTATAGTTCAATATTCAAAATGTTTTCTGATGTAACAATGTTTTTGCCAGGCAATTTATATTCTATTTTTATTGGATATACACCGTCAATGAGATATGGCAAATTATCAGTTCTTAAAAGTTTAATGGCCTTAGGAGGAAGTTCTCCATCATAATTGGCCAAATACAATTTTATTTTTTCAAAATCTTTGTTTATATAAACCATACAATTATAGTTGAAAGCACCATTACTTTTAACTTTATTCTTGCGACCGTTATTAATTTCATCATCTTTTAAAATTTCATCATTGTATAATACACCTATAGCGCAAACATTTTGTGACATTGGAGGATAATATTTACCCACTATGGACATTACGGCTTCATTTTCGTAAATTAATGGGGCTATTTTTTCTTTGTACCATAAGCAATTATCATAATCAGGGGATAATTTCAAAAAACAATTAGCACTATTGTTAGAATATGAATATTCATAAAAGTCGAATGATTCTTCAGATATAGTGTTTTCCTCGAAATTTGCTATAAGACTATATACAGTACCTCTTACTTGAATTCCACCATACTTTTCAAAAGTAAAATTTTGTATTTTTTCGGTAAAGGAGTTGTATTTGCTTGTCCCAAAATCAATTTCAAAGATTACTTCTGGTACGGAAGGGTCTGTTTTTGAAGTATCTATAGGCACGTTTACAAGAGAAAGGTGGTATATGGCATTGTTGGATAGATTCAAGTCTTCAACCTTGCAGTTTATTTCGCTACGGCCATTGTTAAGTTTGATTTTGGTGATATCAACTAATTGTGGTTGTCCGCCAGATGGCGTTATTTGAATTTTTTGTTCATATCCTTTTGCCTTAAATTCATTGAATAGATATGAATAGTCAAAGTCCAAAATCCAATAAGCCTCATCATATTCTTTTGGCAAGAAATTACGTTGTCTGTCAGCAGGATAGGCGTATTTGATATGTTCAGGATTAAACAGCAAAGGACGGGGTCCAGCAGAAAATTCCGAAACTTGTTCTTCAAAGTATTCGTTGCCGTCTTTGTCTTTGATTGCCACCCATTTGCCATCAATTTTTTGCTCAAACTTGACTTTTATGTAGACCTTGTAACTGACATTTTCTTCATAAGGTTCAACCATATTGAGCGTGCAGGTAAGGCTGTCGTTGCTTTTAGAAATATTGCAGAGAACTGTTGATTCGTCTGCCTTTTTAAGGTTGAAATCTGCAATTGAAATCCTGAAAATGGATTTTGAGCCATTTGCCTCGTCAATGATTGTATCTGTGTTTATTGGCACATTGAATACGACTTGTGGCTTTTCAAAAACGTTAACGTTAGAGGATTTGTCAGTTGGTCCAAATTTGTCGATAACTGACTTTTCAAATGGAGTGCCTATAGCAACAATTGTAGCAGGGTTATCATCAATATTGTCTATTGAGTCAACTTTGGCAATGGTGTCGTTAGTAGGTTCCTTGTAAAGAGGGGGGTATGTTTCATCGTCATTGTCGCAACATAAAATATTCATTGCCAATGAAAACGCAATGAATCCCATAAACAGCCATTTTGCTTTCATAATGAGAGTTGTTAGAAGTGTACTTATTACAATATTAATTCTTTTTTCCAGAATATTTTTTCTTTTTTAGTAAAGACGAAAGGTGACGTCACTACTGCTTTTCAACCTTCAACAGCGTCAGCGTTTCAACCTTAAACCTTCAACTTTACCCAAAACTCAACCTCTAAACTTCTCGACCTCTCGACAATTACATAGTTGCAATACAATCGGACGCCGCACACGCGACGTCCCTACAGCGGGAATTTTCTAAATCTCTACACAATTCAACTTTCAACCTTAAACCTTCAACTTTACCCAACACCGGGCACTAGGTTCCAGGCACTAGGCACTTAAAAATTAAACCTTCAACAACGTCAGCGTTTCAAACTTCAATTTTAAACTATTGCTCTTCCTCGAATGTGTCAAACAGAAAATTGTTGTAAGGATAGCGTTCGGCGTGGATTGCCTTGGCTTTTTCATAAATGAGGTTGCGGAACTCGTCAATGTTGACGTGCTCGGTGGCTGAAATGAAGATGCACGGCAGGTTGCATTTTGCTATCCACGATTTCTTCAGTTCGTCAAGCGAAATGTTCTGCCTTGTTGCCGGCGTCAGGTCGTCAGCATCCTGTGGCACGTATTTGTAGTTGTCAACCTTGTTGAATACCACGTAAGTTGGTATGAATTGTGCGCCAATCTCCTGCAATGTCTTGTTAACAACGTTTATCTGTTCCTCAAAATTGGGGTGCGAAATATCCACCACGTGAAGCAGAATGTCGGCCTCTCGAACCTCGTCTAGTGTCGACTTGAACGATTCCACAAGGTCGTGGGGCAGTTTGCGGATGAATCCGACGGTGTCGGACAGCAGGAACGGCAGATTCTCAATTACAACTTTCCTTACAGTGGTGTCTAGTGTGGCAAACAGTTTGTTTTCGGCAAACACTTCGCTCTTGCTCAGCATGTTCATTATTGTAGATTTTCCCACATTGGTGTAGCCTACAAGCGCAATGCGGACCATCTGGCCACGGTTTTTGCGTTGGGTGGCCATTTGCTTGTCTATCTTTCCTAACTGTTCCTTTAGGTGCGAAATCTTGTCGAGTATGATGCGACGGTCGGTTTCAATCTGTGTCTCGCCCGGGCCGCGCATGCCGATGCCGCCACGTTGACGTTCAAGGTGTGTCCACATACGAGTCAAGCGAGGTAGAAGATATTGATATTGAGCAAGTTCGACTTGAACTTTTGCGTGAGCCGTACGAGCACGTTGGGCAAAAATGTCAAGTATCAGGTTTGTACGGTCGAGTACGCGGGCCTTGAACATATTCTCAAGATTTCGAAGTTGGGTTGGCGTCAGTTCGTCGTCGAAAATTACAAGATTGACATTGTTTGCCTCAACATATTCGGCCACCTCCTTAATCTTTCCTGAACCCAAAAATGTGGCACCGTTGGGTCTGTCCATCTTCTGCGTGAAACGTTCTACAGGTATCGCTCCAGCAGTATCGGCCAAAAACGCCAGTTCGTCAAGATACTCGTTTACCTTTTCCTCGTCCTGCTCCTGTGTGATGACGCCCACAAGCACTGCCGTCTCCCTGCGTTCCTCCCTGATTATGTTTATTCTGCCCATCTTTTTAAGTGTGTTCCGTTTTGAAAATCTTTAATATCAGATTTTTATCAGATAAAAGACAAATATTGTGCAAATCTACAACTTTAATTTGTACCTTTAATAATTCATTATAACCATCGAGCGAATGGATACTTACGATTTTAGTGGCAAGACTATACTCATTGCCGAAGATGAGGACACCAATTTTTTGTTTTTGAAAGCGTTGATGCGCAAGACCAATGCCGAACTTGTATGGGCGCGCACTGGCCTGATGGCGATAGAAGCCGTTAAGAAAAACCCCAACATTCAACTGATATTGATGGATATGCGTATGCCCGATATGGGCGGACTGGAAGCATCTGCCATAATAAAAAGAATGCATCCTGAAATCAAAATCATAGCACAGACGGCTTATGCTCTGGCGGGCGAAAAGGAAAAAATCCTTGATGCGGGTTGCGACAATTACGTGTCAAAGCCCATTGAGGGTAAGATGCTGTTGCAGATGATTGACGGGTATCTAAAATAAAGTCAGCATTTTCGAAATTTTAAGAAAACGGAATTTTATTACAATTTCAATATAAAAGACAAGGCCCCGCAGTTGCGAGGCCTTGTCTTTTTATAGATGATTCATTGTCTAGTCAACGTCGTCGAGCATTATCAACTTGTCGCGCAATTCGGCCAGATAACTCTTGGCTTTTTCAATCTTGCGGTTGATATCCTTGATTAATGCCTCTGAATTCGCTGATTTTGAGAAGAATCCCATATTGTTCTCATACAGGGTTATCTCATTTTCGAGTTCACGCATCTTGGTGACAATCTTGTTGCGCTCCGAATAGATTTTTGCCTTTGCCTGTGACGAGTTCGACCACGATTCAATCTTGTTCTTGAAATTGGCTTTTTCACGTTCGCTGGCCTCTAGTTTCATTGTCTCGAACTGGGCGTTTATGGCATCGCGGAAGGCCTTTTGCACTGCGTCCTTCTTGTTCATTGGCACGTGCCCTATGCCCGACCATTCCTTTTGAAGGTCCATAAGTTGGCGAAGGTTTTCCTTGTTGTCGTCAGTCTTTACAAAATTCTTCACCTTCTCAATGAGGGCCTCCTTGAGTTTGAGGTTTTCCTCCTGGCTTTCGTCAACTGACGAGAAGTGAGATGCCTTGGCGTTGAAGAAGAAGTCGCAGGCTTCGCGGAAACGCTTCCACAGAGGTTCCGACTGCTTACGTGGTATCTGTCCTATCTCTTTCCAACGCTTTTGAAGGTTGATGAAACTGTCGGTTGTCTTTTTCCAGTCGGTGCTGTCCTTGAGTGCCTCGGCCTTTTCACAAAGTTCAATCTTTAGTTGCAGATTGCTCTTTTGGTCGGCCTTGATGCTCTTGTAGAACTCGCGCTTCTTGGCAAAGAACATATCACAGTCGTTCTTAAAACGCTGGTAAATCTTGCTGTTTTCTTTTTTAGGTGCATAGCCGATAGTGCGCCACATTTCCTGAATCTTGACAATGTCGTTCGACTTGTCTTCCCAATCTTTCGGCTTTTCCTTGTCGCTGTTGATTATCTCCTCAACGCGTTCACAAAGGGCAGTCTTTTGGGCAAGATTCTGCACTTGCTGTTCCTTCTGCCTTTCAAAAAATTCCTGATGCTTCTTGTTGATTATGGCAGTGGCCGATTTGAAACGCTCCCAAATGTCTTCCTTTTGGTCGTTAGGAACGGGGCCTGTCTCGCGCCATTTGTTGTGAAGGTCCTGCAATGCGCGGAAAGCCTTTACAACGGACTCTTCCAGAATCAAGGCTTCAGCCTTTTCGCAAAGTTCGATTTTTGCCTTGAGGTTTTCCTTGAGGTCGAGGTCGCGAAGTTCCTTGTTAATCTTTATGTAATCGTA